>SHNJ01000029.1 GCA_004295055.1 Alphaproteobacteria bacterium
CGAAGTCCTTGGCGAAGGTCAGGAAATGATCGATATTTGCGATTTTGCGGTGGGCTTGTCGCGCCAATTGTACGGTTTAACGATTGCATCGGAGCGCCCGAATCACCGAATGATGGAAACCTGGCACCCGTTGGGCGTGATCGGCGTGATCAGCGCGTTCAACTTCCCGGTTGCGGTTTGGTGCTGGAATTTTGCGCTGGCGATCGTTTGTGGCAATGCGGTTGTTTGGAAACCGTCGGAAAAAACATGCACTACCGCGCTCGCATGCCAGAATATCTGGGATAAGGCCGTTAAAAAATTCAATGCCGCGCATGGCAACAAAGCGCCGGATCATTTATCGCTGTCCATTTATGGCATGCGTGAAGTCGGTGAGGCCTTGGTCAACGATAAACGCGTGCCATTGATCAGTGCCACGGGTTCCACCCGCATGGGCAAACAAGTCGCGCCAAAGGTGGCGGAACGCATGGGCCGCAGCTTGTTGGAATTGGGCGGAAACAACGCCATGATCGTCGCGCCAACGGCCGATTTGAATTTGGCTGTGCGGGCAATTTTGTTCGCCGCCGTCGGTACCGCCGGTCAACGCTGCACCACTTTGCGCCGGTTGATCGTGCATGAATCCATTTATGCCAAGGTTTTGGAATCGGTGAAAAAAGCCTACGCATCCGTGCGTGTTGGCAATCCGCTTGAAACGGGCACGTTAATTGGCCCCTTAATCGACAAGGCGGCATTCGATAATATGCAGCACGCATTGGACGCAGCCAAAAAACAAGGCGGCAAAGTGCTGTTTGGCGGCGAACGCGTATTCGAAAGCGTCTATCCGCAGGCTTTTTATGTCAGCCCGGCGATTGTCGAAATGCCATCGCAAACCGATCAGGTGCGCGAAGAAGTATTCGCGCCGATTTTATATGTGATGAAATACACCGACCTTAATAATGCCATAAAAATGCAGAATGATGTTCCTCAGGGCCTATCGTCCTGTATTTTCACCAATGATATGCGCGAGGCGGAATTGTTTACATCTTCCTTGGGCAGCGATTGCGGCATTGCCAACGTCAATATCGGCACATCGGGTGCGGAAATTGGCGGCGCGTTCGGCGGTGAAAAAGAAACCGGCGGCGGCCGCGAGTCGGGAAGCGATTCTTGGCGCAATTATATGCGCCGCGCTACCAATACGGTCAATTTCGGCACGACCTTGCCATTGGCCCAAGGGGTGCAATTCGATATTTAACGGAACGGTGTAATGAAACGCATAATAATCAGTTTGTTTGTGACAATGGGGTTGATCTGGCCCGCATTGGCGGACGAACAGGGCGGTTATGCGATTTTGCTGAAATCGTCGACCAGCCCTTATTGGATGACGATGGCGCAAGGATTCAAGGATGCCGCCGAACAAATGGGCATTCCATATCAAATGCATATCAGCGATGCCAAAACCACGCCCGATGCGCAATTACAAACTTGTCTTTCGGCACTGGAAAAGAAACCGGAAGTGTTGATGGTCGCGGCGATCAATGAAACTAATTTGCTGCCGTGTTTGCGCGCCGCCAGCGAGCAGAAAATCCAAATCGTCGATATCGACAACAGTCTCGATCACAAAGAAGCCGAAGGCAAGGGCGTGAAATTGGCATTCAGCATTGGATCGAACAATGTCGCCGCTGGCGAGCAAGCGGCGGATTACCTTGCCCAAGCGATTATGCCGATGGAATCGGGAGACATTTTAATCGTGCAACGTCCGAACGGACGCGCGGTCGATATTCAACGTATTCACGGATTCCGCAGCAAAATGGGCGGCCTGCTGCCTAAAATGCGATTGCTGCAAATGACAGCGCCAACGGATTCCCCGCACGGGGCAGCCAATGTTCTGGGCCATGCAATTGCCAAATATCCGAATATTGTCGCGGTGTTTGCAACCGAAGATCGTCTGGCGCTGGCCGCCAGCGAGGCAGCAAAATCGCACGGTAAGAATATTGTTACCATCGGTATCGGCGGCGAAAAAGAAGCGCGCAATTCCGTTTTTGAAAGTAAATTGAGTGCGACGGTGGCGCAATTGCCGTATTTGATCGGCAAACAATCGGTTGAAGTCGCGCATGATTTGCAACAAGGCGCAACCCCGCCGCCGGTTATTTATGCGCCGACATTATTGATCAACGACGATGTGTTGAACAAAAAAAATAATCACTTGTTGCGGTATGTGAAATAACTATTCCGGTAAAAATTCGCCGAGATCGCGAATGCTGCCGCCGTGATACATAATATCCAAAATTTGCCGCATTAAACCGTCCGGGCCGGGCAGGGGCTTGTTATCGTCAATACCTGGAATTGGCTTGTAAACGATTGGTGCCGCCGATTTATTTCCGGCCAATGTAACTGGTTTTACAAAACCATCGTCGTTATTCGCATAATATAAACCGCGCATGGTTTCGGCGTATGGGTTGGCGCTGCGGCCCATATTGTTCCATGGCGCGCTGTGCCAGCGTTCGGTGAATGCAAAAAACGCCGTCCAATTCCACATTTTTTCAAGCCCCCACATCCGTGCAGCCGTGGCGGTTGCCACATAGGGCCGCGCAATATCTTCCATCACGCGGTTGCCGAATCCTTGGCCGGATTCGATTTGGGTTTTGATCAATGGCATCGCGGCGCAATGATATTCGCCATTGGCATCGGGCAACTGCTCGGTGTGATCGTTGATCGCGCCGCCATCGCGGTATCCATCCGGATCGCGAATATCGGATGGGCCTTTATCGCAGCTATGCAGCAAATAATGATCATATCCAAACGCGCCCTTGCCGCCGAAATTTCCGCCAGCCAAACCATAAGTCGCGCCGAACAAAGCAAAATTATCATTGCCGATAAATGTATGCCCGTCTTCCTGGAAATAATTCTGTACTTTTTTGCCATAAGGCAGCACCGCGCCGATACCGGAGTGGGTGAAGCCGATATGATACATACCCGCGTTCTTCAGCATGCGCCCGGCGATTAGAATCGGCAATTTATGGCCCAGATTGCGGTCGGTTTGCGCGAACCACATCCGGCCATTTTGCAATAATCCATATTGATCGATGCCATATTGAATCAACGGCGCCAAAACTTTCAGGCGTTTTTCCATCGCTATATCTTGCAGTGAAAATAACGCGGCGCTGACAATCATATTGCTGATCTGAACGCTTTCGGTTTTGGCATTTAAATTCGCGCGTGGGCGCAAGGCTTGCGGCGATACTTGCGGCAATCCCAATTCAATCCATGGTCCGTTGAAATTCGCGGTCAAATCGGCCAGATCCGGCGTTGCGGGAATGACCGGCAATTTCGGCAAGGCAGGCAAATCCAATTGCGCCACCGTATAAATTGGCTTATCGCCCATCACATAAGGCGGACGGAAAGAATATTTTTCTGGTATGCGCGGCAGCACGGTTAGAATTGCGGCGCTGTTTAAACAATTTGGACGGCAAATCGCGCGGCTGGATGATTTGATAATCGATACGGGTTTATCGGCGCCATTGATGGTAATTGGCAAAGTTTGATCAGGCGTTGAAAATCCAGCGGCGCGGCTGTCAAAGTTATTTTGATAATGATTGGGATCGACCGCGAATCCGTTGCGCGCGTTGTCGCCATCCGCCGTGAAATCCGGCGTCATGCGTTTGATGGTAACGGGCGCAACCACCCAATAACTGCCATCGACAAATTGTCCGCATGGACGCGGCGTGGCAAATTCAAACGTGATTTTGGAAACATCCGTATATCCTGGAAAACTCATGGTAACGATGCTGCAATCTGCGGCACCTTCGCCGCCCGGTAAATCGGCATCGGCATAGGCGAGGGGCGTATATAAAAATAACAAAACGATCACAATACGGATAACGGGCATGCGGGAACACCAGGATTGAAGCGGCTAGAAAAAGCGGATTGCAACCCTTGCAGCATAAAATATGGAGTTTAAGAAAACTTTAACTGCCAACAATAAATTATGGGTATTTAACATCATGAAAACACAACAAAAAACCCGGCTGGGTGCAGCCGGGTTCGTTGTTTCATGCGTTACGTTGCGGTTAAGCAGCGTCGGATATCTTCTTTTCCAGTTCGCTAATTTCTTGCTTCACAGTCAGCTTTTTCTTTTTCAGTTCCGAGATTACGAAGAAATCCGGCATCGGGCGTGCGCTCTCGACACGAATAGCTTCATCCAAATTAGCGTGCTTAGCACGCAGAGTGATAATACGGTCATTGATCAAGGTCATGGCCTCCGTGGTTGATGTGGTTGTGTCCATCTTTTTTCTCCCGCCGATCACAATCGGTAAGTTATTGTAATATAATAACTTTTTATAATAATGGGCCGCACCCCGCACTGGCGGCACACATTACATCTTATGCTATTGATATTAATTTTTCAACAAACTTAGGTACAAAAATTATTACAGTTTTAGGTAATTTTGTAATCGTTTCCGGGTCATTCGCCGCTTTTCTGCGCCGCTGCACCGCGTCGCAGATGTGCATAAGTGGCGAATAACTCAGTTAATTTTATGTGGGGCTTACGCAAAAAATCAATATGGATTACCGGGGTGTGCGTTACCCCTTATTAAAAGAAATACCGGGCCGCAATAAGGTTTTAGTTGGATCAAATTCTGCAAAAATCTCGTCAAACTCGCCCGATACCATCATACGATGTAACGAATTATTGAACAGGCTTTTTAAACCATCTTGCTCCGGCGCTACACCAAAAGAAAAAGTGAATAGCTGCAACGGTTCGGTACTCATAGGTTTTAATTTGCCGGGGTTGTTTTTATTAAATTCCTCATAAATAGAAGGCGTAATGTAAACCACATCCGCTTTTTTGGCGGCCACGCTTACTAACATGTCGGAAAGTTCGGCATTGGTAAGCATATGATGTTTTGCTTTGGGGAATCTTTTTTGGGTGATAGCGGTTGCCGCCGTGCCTTCTTGGCCGGATATAGTAATAGAAGCATCATTAAATTGTGTATGCGAATGGAACCGATTATCGTCGCCGCGCACATAGGCATACATAGGAACAAATACAAATGGATCACAAGAATCAATCAGCATTGCGCGCGGCATGTTAATTAAGCTTGCGCAGATTGCATCATACTTACCGGTTGCAAGATCTTGGCCCATCATGGCGAAATTGGAAATCGTTTCCCATTGCACTTTGATATCGAAATCAGCGGCAAAACGCTCAACGATACGAATCACGATACCGGTGCGTTCTTGGGTGTTGGGATTGTAAATGGTAAAAGGCGGCTCTTCGAACCATCCGGCCTTTAAAGTACGTGTACGCAATAAACGTTGATAGGCGGTTTCTTGCGATTTTGTGGCGCCGGAATCTTTGCCATCCATTGTGGCGGCGGTAATGGCGGCCACTGGCGCGGCGATCATGCCGATACCCAATGTTTTAAAGAAGTCGCGTTTATGCGTAGATTCCAATTTTCCAGACATGATTCACCTATTGAATTATTTATCGCCCAAACAAATCCCAAGACCCCGGGCGGTTTTGAGTGGCGCGCCATCAAGTTCCACCGCGCGGTACGATGCAATCGCTTCGCTGATCGGAACGTCGCGCACGGTACGATTTTGCCAAACCACGATACGATCGAATTTTCCTTGTGCCACCAAATCCACCGCGTGAACGCCAAACGACGATGCTAACATGCGATCCAGTGCGCTGGGTTGGCCGCCGCGTTGCACGTGACCCAAAACCGTTACACGCGTTTCGGCGCCGGTTTCTTGGGCAATGCGTGTGCCTAAATATTGGCCGATGCCGCCATAGCGCACTTGGCCGTCGGCGAATTTATGCATGACCGGCTCATTTTTCTCGGTCTTCACGGCTTCGGATACGACCACCAATGCGAAATTCCGCCCGCCTTTGCGCAGGTTTTCGATTTTATTTTTCACGGCGGCCATATTCCACTGAATTTCTGGAATCAAAATAATATCCGCGCCTCCCGCAATCCCGGATGTCAATGCGATATGGCCGGCATCGCGTCCCATAACTTCTAAAATCATCACGCGGTGATGGCTGGCGGCGGTTGGTTGTAAACGATCCAATGCCTCGGTCGCAACCTGTACGGCGGTGTCGTACCCAAGCGCGTTTTCGGTCGCGCCCAAATCGTTATCGATGGTTTTTGGCACGCCGACAAAATTGATTCCGCCTTGTTGCGCCATCCGGCGCAAAATCGCCATCGATCCATCGCCGCCCATGCTGATCAATGCATCCAATCCCAATTCGCGGTAACCGGCGATGACTTCATCGCTACGGTCGCGTTTGCTGCCGTCCGGCATTGGGTATGCGAACGGATCGCCGGAATTCACCGTGCCTAAAAATGTGCCGCCCATGCGCAGTACGTTGGTATCGACATCTTTCACGGTTAATTTCTGATACCGCATCGGGCGGTCCATCAAACCCTTGGTGCCGTCGTTAATGCCGTAAACTTCCCAGCCATAATGTAGTGTGGCGTGATGCACGACTGCGCGGATAACCGCATTGAGACCGCTGCAATCGCCGCCGCTGGTTAAAACACCGATACGTTTAATTTTGCTCATAATATTGCGAAACCTTAATGATTTTGTTGTTATTTATCCTTTTACTGGTAAAGCAAAAATCATTGCATTGCAATATTTTAGCTTGAGATTTTGCGGAATAGCCGTGCAAAATTTCGTTGAAATTTCCAAAAAATTGTTATATAAGAATAGTTTAACTAGTGTCGCTTCGGGCCCAAACCCAATAGCGCCGCCGAATGGTATTGCACAAATGGATAATATCGAAGTCTTGCGCGAAAAATTGGATCAATTGCGGGTCGAACACCGTGATCTTGATGGCGTGATTTCGCAAATGCAGGCTGAGCGCAGTTTCGATCAATTGCAATTGGCGCGTTTGAAAAAACGCAAACTCGAAATTAAAACCCAGATCGCTTCTCTGGAAAGCAAACTCATTCCCGATATTATCGCCTAGTATTTCATGAAAAAATCTAAAACCAAAAAAAGGACCCGAACCATGCAGGGCAAAGACGTGTTTTTTTCCAAAACTCCCGGCCGTCCGGTAGTGGGTATTATTATGGGGTCGACCAGCGATTGGGAAACCATGTGCCACGCGGCGGAAATGCTGGATGAATTTGGCGTGCCGTTCGAAGCGCAAGTCGTATCGGCGCACCGGACGCCGCAACGTTTATTCGATTATGCCAGCACCGCCGAAAAACGCGGATTGCAAGTATTGATCGCCGGCGCTGGCGGCGCGGCGCATTTGCCGGGCATGGCGGCATCATTGACCGCATTGCCAGTATTCGGCGTTCCGGTGGAAACCCAATCGTTGAAAGGCCATGACAGTTTATTATCTATCGTGCAAATGCCTGCCGGTATTCCGGTTGGGACGTTGGCGATTGGTAAAGCAGGCGCGAAAAACGCGGCATTGCTGGCGGTTAGCGTTTTGGCTTTGTCGGATAAAAAGCTCGCGAAAAAACTGGCGCAGTTCCGCAAATTGCAGACCGCAGGCGTGCCAAAAAATCCAAAGGGAAAGATTGTACATCCTAAATTGAACAAAAGGCGCGCCGCATAAATGATCGCGCCAGGTTCCACCATCGGTATTTTGGGCGGCGGCCAGTTGGGCCGGATGATGGCCATCGCCGCATCCGAAATGGGATACCGCACGCATATTTTTTGCCCCGAATCCGATCCGCCGGCGGGGCAGGTGACCAATTTGGTCACGATTGCCGAATACGAAGATAAAAAAGCATTGGATGCGTTCGCGAAATCGGTCGATGTCGTCACGCTGGAATTTGAAAATGTGCCGGTCGAAACGGTGGAATATTTATCGAAAAAAGTTCCTGTTCGTCCGGGGGCAAATGTTTTGAAAATAGCGCAAGATCGCTTGCTGGAAAAAGATTTCGCGCGCGGCCTTAAAATTCCAACCGCCAAATACGAAGCTGTTGACAGTTTCGAAGATCTGCAAAAAGCCGCTGATAAAATCGGCCTTCCTGGAATATTGAAAACGCGGCGCATGGGGTATGACGGTAAGGGCCAGTTTAAAATCAAGAAAAAATCCGATTTGGAAGAAGCCTGGAAAGCACTGGGCGGCGTGCCGTTGATCTTAGAAAAAATGGTCGATTTCAAATTGGAAGTTTCGGTGATTGTCGCAAGATCGCCTAGCGGTGAAGTGGTGACTTATCCCGTGGTTGAAAACCGGCATAAAAATCAGATTCTGGATGAAACCATCGTGCCTGCGCCGATTTATCCTAAGCTTGCAAAGAATGCAACCCTGATGGCGCGCAAAATGGCGCAGCAAATCAAATTGCAAGGTTTGATGGCGGTTGAAATGTTTGTCGGCAACGATGGCGTGATTTATATGAATGAAATCGCGCCGCGCCCGCATAATTCCGGCCATTGGAGTATTGATGCAGCCGTTACATCGCAATTTGAACAATCGATTCGCGCCGCCTGCGATTTGCCGCTTGGCAGTGCGGCGATGCTGGCTCCGGCGCGCATGAAAAATCTGCTGGGTGATATGATCGATCAATTCGCGACTTATTTAAACGACCCATGCGCCAAATTGCATTTATATGGCAAGGTAGAAGCGAAACCCGGCCGTAAAATGGGCCACGTCACGCGGATTATGAAAAAGTAACGCGTTTATAAAGATAGATTAAAAAAATCCGCGAGTTTCTTTTCCAAGGCCGATTTCAGTCGAATCGATTTCGGCACGATCATCAATGTATTATCGCCCGCTAGCGTTCCTAGCAATTCCGGCAAATCTTGCTCATCGATTAACTGCGCGACCACATTCGCGCTGCCGGTGCAGGTGTGCACCAAAATCAATTGCTCGTTCGATGTAATATGGGTAACCAGATCGCGGATGGTTTGATTGCGGCCAATTTGGCTGGCGGTATGCGGGATGCGGTATATTGCTTCGCCCTTGGCGTTCAAACTTTTTACCGCGCCGATTTTACGCAATGCGCGCGAAATCGACGATTGATTGGCCGCAAGTCCTTGCTTGGAAAGCATGGATATCAAATGTTGCTGCGTTCCAGCTTCGCCCGATTGAATAATCTGCAATAATGCGGCGGACAGGGACGGTTGCGGTTTGGCTTGCGGCATGAATTCTCCTTATGCATAAAACTCGCATAAAATATAATTAAACGCATAATATGTCAATAGAAACGCATAAATATCAATGGGCTAATTGCGTTTCTTGCATAATTATGAGAAATTGCCTTCGAACAAAACGTAACAAACAAGGATATACAATGAAAAACAGTACCGGGGTGGTAGGAGCATTATCGACCGCATTCACCATTGTGATGGTTGGGTCGAGTGGACATAAAATTGGGCCAGTGGTTAAGGCGCCATCGTTGGAGTTTGCCGGCGCGGTGGTTGAAACTTATAAACAGCAATTGGCCGCATGTAACATAAGCGGAAAAATCAAAGTTATTGATCTACAAAAAAGGCAAGTCACAAAGCAGGCCATAAAGGCTTATGCTGCGTGGTCTAAGCAAAAAACCATGGCTGCGTAAGTAGTTTAAATGACCGCAATCGCCTACCAATCCGCGCTTCCCGCACAAACTTTACCGGTATCTCCGGCAAATGCCGTATATGCGGTTTGTCATACGCCGTTTTTCGCCATTAACGCAACCAACAACAGCCATATGAGTGCAGGTGAGCGCGTTTATCATGCCGATCCAGAAGCCTATAGCAAGCTGACACAAACACAATTAAAAGGCGCGCATCGTTTAATGCATCGGTTTTTGGGCGCCGCTTTGGAATATGTCGATCCTAATCCGCATTTGGCCGATCAAGTATATACCGCCGATCCAGGCATGTTTCATATTAACGGCGACGGTGAGTTGATTGCAGTATTATCGAATTTCCGGTTTAAAGATTATCGCGGCGGCGAAGTAAAGCATTTCCGCGCGGTTGCAGAAAAATTGGGCGCGACCATCGTACAAATTCCGGATCATTTACATTGGGAAGGCAGCGGCGATACAGTTGTTATTCGCGATCCAAAAACGCAAGCTATCCAAGCGTATTTAATGGGATGCGGTCCACGGTCGGATGAAGGCGCGGCGGCATTTTTACAAGATGTTTTGAAAGTTCGCGTGGTTCCAGTGCCGCTGCGCGTGGCCAGTTCGCCATCCGAACAATCCGGTTTTCACATGGACACGGCCACCATGCAGCCAGGATCCGAAGCCGGGCATTTGGTTATTCACCGCCCGGTCATTACCGAAGAAGGTCTGGCACGGATTAAATCGGTCGTACCGGAATCCTTGTGGTTGAATATTTCCGATCATGATGCGACGGCGATGGGAACCAATGGCGTTGTGTTGGGCAATAAGGTTTTATTGCACGATGTGGATTCCAAAGATCCCACCGCAGTAGAATTAGCCAAATTGGCCAGCAAAGCTGGCGTAGATTTGACTGCTTATGCCTTGAGCACGAAATACAAACGGCAATTGGGTGATATTGGCTGTAATGTGAAAACAACTGATCTGACCACAATCATTCTGGGCGGCGGCAGCGGCAAATGCGGATCGAATCCGGTTACTAATGCGGTATCGCAACGCGCTTTGCATTTATGGCTGCAAAATCGTAATAACCAACGCGCGTGCGCCTAAGCCGCGAATTTTTTCAGAAAATCGAATCCCGCCTTAAACGTTTCGCGGTTTTTGAACGCTGCCTTGATTTTATGGATCGCCATCACATTGTCGATCCTGCGCGATAAAAATTGCCAAGTATCTTCGTAATCTTCCGATTCATCGCGCAGCCAGAACAATAATGTCGATGTATATACGCCGGCAAGCAAGGTGCGCTTGGTATAAAAATTCCAATCGGTCGATGTATCGCTAGCCGCGCGCCAGATAATATCGCAAGTATCGTATAAGGTTTTCAGCGATAAATCGGCGTACATTGGCCGCGCAGTCAAAAGCACCGCTTGTTTTTCCGCGTCGCGATACGGCGTCAGCAATTCTAATTTCTTGCGCACTCCATAGGAAACTTTCTCGCGTATCTTCCATTGCTTCTTCGGCAAGTCGCGCAATTTTTCGGTCAATTGTTCATTGCCCCAGGCCAGAAAATATTTCAACAAATCGCGTTGCGGATTGCTGAACAACAAATGGGCTTTGTTGCGATCCATTTTTATATCGTCCGCGCCGGCGTGAATCGCCGCCAGACTGAATCCGTGTTTGCCTGCGTGTTTCAAAGACGCCAAAAATAATTGCTGTTTTTGATCGGTGATTTTTGGGCGCGCCGCGTTCCGTTTTGCCTGCTGCGCCGGGCGTTTTACCGATTTTACGGGCTTTTTAGCCGGTTTTTGGGCCTTTTTCGCGGTTTTACGGGTGGATTTTTTAACCATTTTTAACAAATCCTTGTGATAATACAATGCTTTAGAATGGGTTTGGCAAATGTGCTTTGCGGCTTTTATTTAGCATGAAATATGCTAAAAGCAAAGTCCACCTAATTTCTGGCGTGGCCAATAATGGATGCGCCAAATTTAACATTAGAATGGAGCTGATTAGAGTGGAAGTTATCGTACGCGATAATAACGTCGAACAAGCGATGCGGGTTTTGAAGAAAAAACTGCAACGCGAAGGCGTTTTCCGGGAAATGAAACTGCGCCGTCATTATGAAAAGCCGTCGCAACGCAAAGCCCGCGAGAAATCCGAAGCAGTCCGCCGTTTGCGCAAATTGCAACGCAAAAAATTGCAAACCGACGGTTTTTAATCGTTGTGTTTAAGATTTAAATGAAAACCCCGCCAATGTGCGGGGTTTTTGTTTGCCGATTGTTATTCGGTGTGCCGCCCTTTATATTCTTGATATGAACAACATTGTCGAAATTGCCATTATCGTCGGGCCGATATTTTTATTGATGGGCGTTGGCGCCATTTTGCGGCGCCTGGTGCGTAAGGAATTATTGTGGACGCGCGCGGAAAAATTGCTGGTCAATATCATGCTGCCGATTTTGATTATCTATGTCATTTCCGATATCAGAAGAGTCCATGATTACCATTGGGCATTGGCGCAATTGGTGCTGGCAATCACGGTAATTGCCGGTTTGTTGGCGGCCGGTTGGATGAAAATGCGTGGCGCGGATCGCCAGGCGATAACCGCCGCGATGCAAGGCGCAGCGCAGCATAATATATTTATTGCGGCATCGGCGGTGTTGTTCGGTTTTGGTTTCGATGGGTTAAAGGCGGCGATGTTTATCGCCTCGGTTTTAATTCTGGTCATTAATATTGGCAATGTGTTGTTGGCGCATTTTACCGGCACGGTGATGAATTTTAAAACCGCTTTGAAAAAGGCGATTTTAAATCCGCCGGTTATAGCCAGTTTAATCAGCTATTTTATGATATCGGAATATATTCACTTGCCGGATTCCGTGAATGATCCGGCCGGTGTCATCGCGCAAGCCACTTTGCCGTTTGGATTGATCTTGGCCGGCGCGAAATTGATTGGTGCCAATGGGCCATTGCCATGGAAACAGGCGGCGCCATTCGCGGCAATTAAGGTAATTATAGTTCCAGCCTTGGCGGCGT
Organism: Alphaproteobacteria bacterium; assembly: GCA_004295055.1. Lineage (NCBI taxonomy): Bacteria > Pseudomonadati > Pseudomonadota > Alphaproteobacteria > Alphaproteobacteria bacterium. The sequence goes on from SHNJ01000029.1 coordinate 12,522, forward strand.
TTATGGCACCGTTTCTTGGCGTAGTGGGCAGCGGCGCGTTTGTCGGTGTTGCCCTGATCTTCGCAGTCTCCCCTGTAACGTTCAATGTATATGCCGAAGGATCAAAGGCAGATCCCGCGCTCCAAATGGCTATTCTGCGTTTGCAAACGCTTGGGTTTATTTTAACCCTGCCATTCTGGTTGGAGTTGACCAATTACTTACAGTAATTTTTGATCATAAAAAACCCCGCCAATGGCGGGGTTTTTGTTTATCTAATCAAGGGCGATTAATGGCTGCTGCCACCAACCGATTTCACGACTTCCTCGGTGACTTTCTTGGCATCGCCGAACAACATCATGGTGTTCGGGCGGAAGAACAATTCATTGTCGACGCCCGCATAGCCTGACGCCATAGATCGTTTGATGAACAGCACCGTTTTGGCCTTTTCGACATCCAAAATCGGCATGCCGTAAATCGGCGATTTTGGATCGGTTTTCGCGGCCGGATTGGTAACGTCGTTCGCGCCGATAATGAATGCCACATCGGCCGATGCGAAATCGCGGTTGATATCGTCCAATTCAAACACTTCATCATATGGCACGCTGGCTTCGGCCAATAACACGTTCATGTGGCCTGGCATGCGGCCGGCAACCGGATGAATCGCGTATTTTACGTTCACGCCTTCGGCCTTTAACAGATCGGCCATTTCGCGCAACGCATGCTGTGCTTGCGCAACCGCCATGCCGTAACCCGGCACGATGATCACGTTCGCTGCGTTTTTCATAATGAACGCGGCGTCTTCGGCACTGCCGGATTTAACGACTTTATCGCCCGATGATGTGCCTGCTGGACCGGCAGCAGCACTATCGCCGCCGAAACCGCCCAGGATTACGTTGATGATCGAACGGTTCATGCCTTTGCACATAATGTACGATAGAATCGCGCCCGATGATCCGACCAAAGCGCCGGTGATGATCAACAAATGGTTGTTCAGGGTAAAGCCTGTTGCCGCCGCCGCCCAACCGGAATAGGAATTGAGCATGGAAACGACAACCGGCATGTCCGCGCCGCCAATCGGCATGATCAGTAAAATGCCGATCAGGAACGAGGCCGCGACCAGAATCCAGAAAATCGCCGGAGAAGCGCTGGCGAAGAACAACAAGATCAATCCAGCAATGCCAAGTCCGATCAAAGCATTCAATTTATGCTGACCGGGGAATACAAGCGGTTTGCCCGAAACAATGCCTTGCAATTTGCCGAACGCGATAATGGAACCGGTGAAGGTGATCGCACCGATGGCAACGCCAAGACCGATTTCGATCAGGCTGGACTGATGGATATGATCGCCTTCCATAATGCCAAACGCCGCTGGCGCATATACCGCCGCACCGGCAACCGCAACCGCGGCCAAACCGACGAGGGAGTGGAACGCCGCCACCAATTGCGGCAAGGCAGTCATTTGAATTTTCTTCGCGGTAATGGTGCCGATCACGCCGCCAATGGCGATCGCAATGGCAATGTCCAGGAATCCACGCATGCCTGGCATCATCAGGCTGGTGCCGATGGCAATCGCCATACCGATCATGCCATACCGGTTGCCGCTTTGCGCGGTTACAGGATGGGACAAACCGCGCAACGCCATGATAAAGCAAATGCCGGATACTAGGAAAAGAAAGGTGGATAAATTCGCGCTCATAATAAACTCCTACAAATAACCGGTTACTTCGCTTTTTTCTTGAACATTTCCAGCATGCGCTGGGTAACGATGAATCCGCCGAAAATATTGACCGATGCCAAGGCAACCGCCAATAACCCCAGCATTCTTGCCATGCCATCTGTCGCAAGCCCGGCCGCCAGAATCGCGCCGACGATAATCACCGACGATACCGCGTTGGTGACCGCCATCAATGGCGAGTGCAACGCAGGGGTAACGCGCCAAACGACATAATATCCAACGAAACAGGCGAGGGCGAATACGGTAACGCCGACCAGGAATGGCGAAACCATGCTGTGCTGCGCGGCTTCGGCCATTTGCAGCATTTGGCCCAGTTCGCTGGCTTTTTGCGCCATTTGCGTCAACTGGTCGGCAGCGGATAAAACTTCTTGGGATAGGGACGACATGAAAAACTCCTTTTAAACTAAGCGGCTTTGGCGCTGGCGAAGGTTGGATGCACGATCGAACCGTTATGGGTCAACAACGTGCCCTTGACGATTTCATCGTTCAAATCCAGTTTCACCGATTTGGTTTCTTTGCTGATCAGCGTCGATACGAAATTGAACAGGTTGCGGGAATATAGCGCGCTGGCATCGGTGGCGATGCGGCCCGGTAAATTGGTGTAACCGATAATTTTAACGCCGTGTTTTGTTACAACCTTGCCTGCTTCGGACAGCGGGCAATTGCCGCCCGATTCGACCGCCATATCGACAATCACCGAACCCGGTTTCATATCGCGCACCATTTCCTCGGTAATCAGCACGGGCGCCGGTTTACCTGGAATCAATGCGGTTGAAATCGCAATGTCGGTTTTTTTCAAGGTTTCGTGGATTTTCAACGATTGCTTGCGTTTGTAATCCTCGCTCATTTCTTTGGCGTAACCGCCAGCGGTTTCCGCGTTTTTCGCAGCGTCATCATCGACCTCGACGAATGTCGCGCCAAGCGATTGCACTTGTTCTTTCACGGCAGGACGAACGTCAAATGCCGATACGATCGCGCCCAAACGGCGGGCGGTGGCGATCGCTTGCAATCCCGCGACGCCGGCACCCAGAATCAGGGCGCGGGCCGGGGCGATGGTGCCTGCGGCGGTCATCATCATCGGCAAAGCCTTGCCGAACTGTTCGGCGGCCTCAATTACCGCGCGGTAACCGGCCAGATTCGATTGCGACGATAAAACGTCCATGGTTTGCGCGCGGGTAATACGCGGCATGAATTCCATCGCGAACGCGGAGATGTTCGCGCTGGCATATTGGTTCATTTGTTCTTTCGCGCCATAGGGCGATAACATCGCAACCAATAACGCGCCGGCTTTGATTGCGCCCAGTTCTTCGCCTTCGGGGCGTTGGACTTTTAAAATTATATCCGCGCCGTTCGCGGCGGATTTTGCATCGGCGGCAATGGTTGCGCCGGCGGCGGTATACGCGTCATCGCCGATATGGGATAATTGTCCGGCGCCGGTTTCCACCACCACATTGGCGCCAAGGCCGATAAATTTTTTCACGGTTTCCGGGATCGCGGCCACGCGTGTTTCACCCGGGCGGCGTTCTTTGAGTACGGCAATTTTCATGAGACTTATCCTTTGATCAAAAACAGGGCATTTAATAAGTGTTCAAAGTATGCCGTACCCCCCAAACAGGGTAAAGGGATTACGCCCAAAACGGGTTTTTTCTTTATATTATGGTTACTCTGGGGCCGCAAAAAAGAAGCTACCCTCCCCTTGAGGGAGGGTCAAAAATGCATCCGCATTTTTGGGGTGGGGACTCCAGCCTATCTAATCGGTAGAATTTATAATATTTTCCACTGCATCCCCACCCCAAACCCGCCTTGTATTGGCGCAAGCCGTCATACCAACCCTTGCGCTCGGCGGCTTTGACCCTCCCTCAAGGGGAGGGTAATGGATTTTCTCGTAAGATTTTTGCCTGTCTCTTCGCCAGCGTTTTGACGTCAAAATCGGCGATTAATTCATGGAATAATTTGTACCAATTTATTTCCGCGTTCAGGTGGATGAATACCGAACCCAAACCCACCGCGGCGCGATCCATGAATACAAATTCGCGCGGTGGTTTGACGCCGCCGATTTTACGCAACTCGGCATGAACTTCGGATGCCACTTTGCGCCCCGCATCGCCGCTGTGCGTTTCGCTCATTTTTAAAACCTTGTCTTGCAGGATTGGGCCATATAAAAAATTGGCCCATTTATTCAACACGTCGATCAAATGTTTCGATGGATTCTTGAATCCCCATATTTTATAGGCTTCGACGGCCAATTCCGGTTTGTCATCCGCCAGGGCAAAATATAAATCGATCACGCCTTTGACGAAATCGGGGTTGAATACGCGCACGCATCCGAAATCCAGCAAGTTGATCGACAAATCCGGCCGCACGCTGTAATTGCCAAAATGCGGATCGCCATGAATAATGCCGTAATTATAAAATGGCACGTACCAGGCGCGGAACATGTGTAACGCCAGCGTGTTGCGGATTTTCAAATCCGATTTTTTGAAATCCAGGATCGGCTTTCCATCCAGCCAGTTCATGGTCAAAAGCCGTTTGGTGGAAAGATCGGCAATAGGCGCCGGGATATGCACATTGTCTTCGCTCGCGAGCATTTGCGCATATACCCGCATGTGCTTGGATTCCAGTTCGTAATCAAGTTCCTCGCGCAGCCGTTCGGAAATTTCCTGATACACGTCTTTGGTATCGACGCCGCCATGCATATTTTTGTAAATTTTTAAAATCAACGCGAGTTGTTTTAAATCCGCATCCACTGCCGATTCCATATCGGGGTACTGTAATTTGCACGCCAGCATTTTCCCGTCTTTGGAAACGGCTTTATGTACCTGGCCCAGCGATGCCGCTGCGGCGGCTTCGTGTTCGAACGATTTAAATAATTTCTGCCAATCGGGGCCCAGTTCCGCCATCATGCGGCGGCGCACGAACGGCCATCCCATCGACGGGGCCTGGGTTTGCAATTGGCGCAATTGGAATTCGTATTCTTCCGGCACCGATCCGGGGATGGTTCCCAGAATCTGCGCGATTTTCATCAATGGACCTTTGAGGCCGCCGAGCGCGTTTTTCAATGCTTGCGCCTCGGCCGATTTATCGATCTCCAGCCCTAAAAAACGTTGTGCCGCGCCTTTGACCGCAACGCCGGATAATTTTCCGCCAACGCGCGCGTACCGTTTGGCGCGGCTGATGGGAGTGCTGCGTTCGGTGCGTTTTTTTGGTTTTGGCTTGGGCATAGGATATGTATATCAGATTACCCTCCCCTTGAGGGAGGGTCAAAATCACCCATTTATTTTGCCAGCCGCCATGCCAACTCTGGCATGAGGTGATTTTGGGGTGGGGATGAGGTAGAAGAAATGAAAGTTTAGTGGAAGTGAGATAGACTGAAGTCCCCACCCCAAACCCGCCTTATATTTGCACAAGCCGCTACACCAATCCTTGCACCCGGCGGCTTTGACCCTCCCTCAAGGGGAGGGTAGCATTAACATCAACCTATCTTCTCTAACTCGTCGATAAAGCCACTAATGACGCCAAGCCCCTGATTCCAGAAATCCGGACGGGTGGCATTCAGGCCAAACGGACTCAATAATTCCTTGTGCCGCTTGGTTCCGCCAGCCTGGAGCAATTGCAGGTATTTTTCGGCAAAGCCACGGTTGGAATTTTGATACACCGCGTACAGCGAATTCACCAAACAATCGCCGAACGCATAAGCGTAGACATAAAATGGCGTATGGATGAAATGCGGGATATAGGCCCAGAAAACATTATATTCCGGCGCGAAATCGAAGGCAGAGCCCAGCGATTCGGTTTGCACGTTCATCCAAATTTCACCCAAGCGTTCGGACGACAGCTCGCCTTTTTTGCGTTCGTCATGTACTTGACGTTCGAATTCGCAGAATGCGATTTGGCGGACGACGGTATTGAGCATGTCTTCGACCTTGCCAGCCAGCATAATTTTGCGTTTTTTCGGATCGGTTTCATGATCCAGCAAGCTGCGGAACGTAAGCATTTCGCCAAAAACCGATGCGGTTTCGGCCAATGTCAACGGCGTGTCGGCCATCAGATGGCCTTGGGCCTGGCCGGCCAATACCTGATGCACGCCGTGGCCCAACTCATGAGCCAGAGTCATTACATCGCGCTTTTTGCCTTGGTAATTCAGCAGAATATATGGGTGCGCGGATGGCACGGTCGGATGCGCGAATGCGCCGCTGGCCTTGCCCTTGCGCGTTGGAGCGTCAATCCAGGTTTTATCGAAAAATCCTTTGACGATGCCAGCCAATTGCGGCGAGAAACTGCCATAAGATTCCAACACGATGTTTTTGGCGTCATTCCATGGAATCACGCTGTCGTCGGCGTCCGGCAATGGCGCATTGCGATCGTAATAGGCCATTTTTTTCATGCCCAGCCACTTCGCCTTCAATTTGTAATAACGGTGCGACAATTGCGGATAAGCGGCTTTGACCGATTTGATCAAGGCATCGACGACTTCGTCTTCGACGTAATTGGATAAATTGCGGCTGCTGATCGGGCGCGGGAATTTGCGCCATTCATCTTCGATCGCCTTGTCCTTGGCCAGCGTATTGGTCACGAATGCAAAGGTGCGGATGTTTGCCGCCAGAACATTCGCGAAAACTTTGGATGCGCTGGCGCGAATGGCTCGGTCTTTGTTCTGCATTAAATTTAAAATCTCGGCCTCGGTCAGATCCTTGCCGTCATACGGGAATTTCAATTCCGCCAGGGTTTCGTCGAACAGGCGGTTCCATGCGCTGCGCCCGGTGACGCGTTTTTCGTGCAGGATTTTTTCCAAATCGTCCGATAACTGATATGGCTTATACACGCGCACATCGCGCAGCCACGGGCCATATTTTTGCAGGGATTTCGCAGTCAATTGCTGGTCCAGCACATCATCCGGGATGCGATTGATTTCCAAGGTGAAAAATAACGTATGCGCCGAAATATCGGTCATCCGTTCCTGGCAAGTTTGATAAAAACGCGATAATTTCGGGTCGCTTTGATTGCCGGCATACACCAATTGCGCATACGACATCAATTTCGCCAGAATTTCATCGTTCTTTTCATAGCGGGCAATAACCTTCGCCAGTTCCGCGCCGCTTAATGTGCCAAGCCTTCCTTCGTATTCGGTCTTGATCGCGCGCGCTTCGGCATCGGCGCGTTTAAAGTCGGCTTCGATGGCCGCATCGTCGATCCCATTATACAAATCTTTCAAATTCCATTCCGGCAAGTTGCCAAGATCGGCGGTTTTGGTTTTAGTTGCGGATGATTTTGCCATGGGACCTTCCAAATTGATTGGCATCAAGAGATAATCCATATAATATCAGATATTCTTAAAGAAAGCTTAATTCCCATGAATCGTAACCAAGCTTTTGATTATCAAGCGTGCCCAAATTTACCGCATATGTTGTTTAATCGTGCGGAAATATATAAAAACCGCAATTTTTTATGGCGTAAAACCGAATCGGGTTGGCATGCAACCACATGGGCGCAGGCTGTTGATCAGGTGAAAAAATTATCATCCGCTTTGCGCGCGCTGGGATTGGGGCCAGGCGATCGTGTGTTGCTGGTTTCCGAAAATCGCCCTGAATGGCTGATCGCCGATTTTGCCATCATGAGCGCGGGTTTGATAACCGTCCCCGGATACACCACCAACACCGCCGAAGACCATGCCTATCTGCTGGAAAATTCCGGTGCGAAGGCCGTGATTGTATCGAATGCAACGCTGGCGGAAAAAATTTTTGCCGGCGCGGCGAAAGTTCCCTATGGCAATGGAAAATTAATCGTTGTGTTGATGGACGACCCTGGAAATAAGGGTTTTCCCGGACATACATGGGCCGAGGCATTGGATATCGGCGCAAAAAATCCGATTGATTTCGATTCGTTGCTGCGCGCAATCGGACGCCAAGATACGGCTTGCATTATTTACACGTCCGGCACTGGCGGCAATCCAAAAGGCGTGATGCTAAGTCACGGCGCGTTGCTGCATAATGCGCGCGGCGCGTATGATTTATTGCTGACGCTTGGCTTGCAACGCGAAGTGTTTTTATCCTTTCTGCCGTTGTCGCACGCGTATGAACACAGCGCTGGGATGATCTTCCCCACATCTATCGGCGCCGAAATTTATTATGTCGAAAGCGCGGATAAATTATCCAGCTATCTGACCGAAGTTCGCCCGACCATCATGACGGCGGTGCCGCGTTTGTATGAAATGCTGTATGGCAAAATCACCGCCAGCATGAAACGCGCCGGGAAATTGCAATCCTGGATGTTTAACAAGGCGATTGCGTATGGCAAGCGGCGTTATTTGAATCCGGATTCTTTCAGCGGATTCGAAAAATTGATCGATAAGATCCTGGATATTCTGGTGCGTCGCAAAGCGCGCGCGAAATTCGGCGGCAGATTAAAAGCCATGGTGTCCGGCGGCGCGCCGTTGAATTACGATATTGGATTATTTTTCACCGCGCTTGGGTTGAATATATTGCAAGGCTATGGTCAAACCGAAACTGCGCCGATTGTATCGTGTAATTCGCCATTAAATAACGATATTGCCACCGTTGGCCGGCCCGTGACGGCGACCGAGGTTAAAATCGCACAAGATGGCGAGATTCTGGTGCGCGGCGAGTTGACGATGAAGGGATATTGGAACAATCCCGATGCGACGGCGCAGGTTTTGCGGTATATCGATCCTGAGACCGGCGAGAGCGACGGGGTTGGTGGGGCGGCTGGCGCGCGAGCCGGAAATCAACAGCCTTGGGTGCACACAGGCGATATTGGCGAAATTGATGCGGAAGGACGCATCAGAATCACCGACCGGAAGAAAGATATTATCGTATTGTCCGGCGGGGACACCTTATCGCCACAGCGTATTGAAGGGTTTTTGAATGTCGAACCTGAAATCGCGCAAAGTGCGGTGTTCGGCGACAAGCAATCTTATGTGGTGGCATTGATCGTACCGGATAAAGAATTTTTCCGGCGGTTGCCGCCAGATCAAGTCCAATCGGCAATTAATGCGGCTGTCGAACGGGCTAGCAAAAAATTATCGATCACCGAACGCGTGCGGCGGTTTGCGATTGTTTCGGATGGATTTACCATTGAAAATGGTATGTTGACGCCATCGATGAAAATCCGCCGGCATAAAATCAAACAAAATTATGCAAACGATATTACTAAGCTGTATGGGTAATTCCCCTCCCTTTGGGAGGGGCAGCGAGACATTTATGACGAGCGGGGAGGGTAAAGCGCTTAGAGCCTAACCCCCTCTGCAAACGCTTCGCATTTGCGCCTGCCCCAAAGGGGGAGGAATTAAGATGCTACCGGCAACAAAATTTCCGCAGGCGGACGGTTTTGCGCGAATCGTTCGGCGATGGGCGCGTATGTAACTTTTCCGCTGGCGTCTTTCGATACGGCTTCGAATAAAACGGGGTCTTTGTAATTGCGCGGCGGGACGTCGTCGCTTGGCAGCATGCGCATATAATCCGGCAAATCGTTATTCGATAATGGCGCGAATTGGTTATAGTAATCGGGAACGGGGCGGAAATCCCACCATTCATCGCTGATTTTGCAACTGAGCGGCTGGCCATGCGCGCGGCCGACTTCCTGCATTAAATTTTCCAAATCATCGCGGCGTTTTAAAATTTCGGCATCGGTTGAAAAAGGCGATTGGAATTCCCGCGCGCGCAAGGAAAATGGCCGCCAGAATTGATCGAAATGCCCGCCGAAATCGATCAGCTTGCCGTCTTCGGTAACGGGCGCCAAATCCACCGCCCAACCGCGCGGATGCGCGCCGCGCCCGGATGGCGCCACCAAATCGGATGGAATTTTATTCATGCGCGCGGCGGCGTGGGAAAAATCGCGTTCACATATGGCATACATATGGCCTTGCGCTTCGGTGGGGCGCAATGCGTCCAGAATTACCAATTTCCATCCAAACCGGTTCCAGGAAATTTCGGCGGCCTTGTACAATATATCGGCGAATTGTTTCTGTACCCATAATTTGGCGTTGGGGTGATAAACTTGCGCGAAGTAATTATACGCAAATTGCGGATCGGCATAGGCGGTTTTCAGCCATAAATGATCGGTGGGGCGGAGATCGATAAGGTCGGAGCCAGCATTGATAATTTTTGCCATTTCCGATCTGTATCAGGATTGCGCCGATAAAACAAGATTAGCGTGTGCGGGAATTTTGATGAAGCTCCTCGCGGAAAGATTGCAAGGTCATCGCGCTGCCGACAACTATTGTCGTTCCGGCCCAGGCCAATGCGGCCCATTTTGCGCCGGTGGCGATCCCTTGGGAAAAGGTTGCGTCGGTGCATATCGCGGTAAATGCGCCAGCATAAGCGCCTTGCATTGCGCCAATGATGGCGCCAAAACACGCGGCGCCGGCGGTAAATAAGGCCCCTGATTTTAGAGTATCCATTGCTTCGGTATTAATGGGCATAGTTTCTGCGCGAGGGCCATGATCTTAAAAAATATGCTGGATCAAGTCCGAAAACATAATCCAGCAAGGTAGGGTAGAGAGAGACTAAAAAACTCAACTAAGGCAAAATTGGATATTCAATATCCTGCATCATGGCCGTTTTCGTTCGCGCACCTTCCTATTTATGGGGGCCGGCGGATTCCGGCCCTTCGTTCATTCGTCTGAAATTCAATCTTTCCAAGACTTTTACATGTTCGTACTCCTTTTATGCTTCCATCAACTTCAACATATTCAAGGTATTGGAGGACCTTTGACTCTACGATCTCATAGTAATATTGCAATATTATGACATTTATTTTTAGAACAATAAAATATTTATTGTATCTAAATTGGAATTATATGCCAATTACTGTTGACTTTCATATAAAACGGGAGATCGAAAAGTCACGAATCCGAATTTATCCTTGTTATTATAAGCGTTTATTATGCTTTGGGGTTTGGCATCTGCAAGAAGGCGCGCTAACTTGCGTGATTCCACAAGATAAAGGTCTCTTTACACTGCATGCTCACCAAACCGGAATTATTGTCCGTCGCATTAGACGATAAATACACGCTTGAAAAAGGGCGGGTGTTTATGACGGGTATTCAGGCGTTGGTGCGCCTGCCGTTGATGCAGCGCGTGCGCGATGTGCGCGCAGGATTAAATACAGCGGGATTTATTTCCGGTTATCGCGGCTCGCCGCTGGGCGGTGTCGACCAAGCATTGTGGAAAGCGCAAAAATATCTCGACACGCATCACATTCATTTTGAACCGGGTATTAATGAAGATCTTGCGGCGACCGCTGTATGGGGCACACAGCAAATCGATTTAACCGGCGGCACTAAATATGACGGCGTGTTCGGCATGTGGTACGGCAAGGGCCCCGGCATCGACCGGTCGTCGGATGCGATCAAGCACGCCAATTTGGCCGGCACGATGAAAAATGGCGGCGTGCTGATGGTAACGGGCGACGATCACGCCTGTAAATCGTCTACCCTGGCGCATCAAAGCGAATTTGCGTTCATGGATTTCATGACGCCGTTTCTAAATCCGGCGGGCATTCAGGAAATTCTGGATTACGGCATGATCGGTTGGGCCATGTCGCGCTTTACCGGTTTATGGATCGGATTGAAAATTGTATCGGACACGGCGGATTCTTCGGCATCAGTCGAGGTCCACCCGGATCGCGGCCTTACCATTATTCCAAAAGATTTTCCAATGCCACCAGGCGGATTGAACCAGCGCGGATCGAACTGGCCGCCGGTTGGATTAGAAGAATTATTGCATTACCACAAAGTCCCGGCGGCAAAAGAATTCGTGCGGGTCAATAAATTGGATCAAATTATTTGGAACCCGCCAAAGGCGCGGCTTGGCATCGTATCGACCGGCAAATCGTATCTGGATGTTCGTCAGGCGTTATTCGAACTGGGCATCGATGAAAAAGCGGCGATGGATTTGGGCATTCGTTTGTACAAAGTCGCTATGCCCTGGCCGCTGGAGCCTACGAAGGCGCTGGAATTCGCGCAAGGGTTAGAAGAAATTTTCGTCGCCGAAGAAAAGCGCGACGTGATGGAACATCAATTCAAGAACATTCTGTACGGCCAGCCTGGTATGCGTCCGCGCATCGTTGGCAAGCTGGATGAAAATGGCGCGATATTGCTGCCTAGCATCGATGAATTGTCGTCCAGCGAAATCGCCGTGGCGATTGCCGCGCGAATTGCGAAATTCGGCGATTACGAACGGATTCAAAATAAGGCGAAATCCATTACCCATATTCTGGATGCGCGCAATCCGCATACGATCAGTTTTAACCGTATTCCATATTATTGCTCTGGCTGTCCGCATAATACATCCACCAATGTTCCCGAAGGTTCAACGGCGCTTGCGGGTATTGGATGCCATATTATGTCTCTATGGATGGATCGCCGCACGTCAACCGTGACGCAAATGGGCGGCGAGGGCGTGACGTGGGTTGGCCAAGCGCCATTCAGCAGTACCAATCACGTATTTGCTAATTTGGGCGATGGAACCTATTACCATTCGGGTTTAATGGCTATTCGTGCGGCCATTGCCGCCAACGTAAACATTACCTATAAAATCTTATATAACGACGCTGTCGCGATGACTGGCGGCCAGCCGGTCGAAGGCGGACTGTCCGTGCCGCAAATCACGCGGCAATTAGAAGCCGAAGGCGTGCAAAAAGTCGTCGTGGTCAGCGATTATCCGGAACATTATCCGCTGGGCGCTGGATTCGCGCACGGCGTTACCATTCATCATCGCAGCGAATTGGATCAATTGCAGCGCGATTTGCGCGAACATCCCGGCGTGACCGCTTTGATTTACGATCAAACTTGCGCTGCGGAAAAACGCCGCCGCCGCAAACGCGGCGAGTTTTACGATCCGCCGCGCCGCATTTTCATCAATGACCAGGTTTGCGAAGGTTGCGGCGATTGTTCCGTGAAATCCAATTGTCTGTCGGTAACGCCGGTGGAAACCGAATTTGGCCGCAAGCGCGCCATCGATCAATCGACCTGTAACAAGGATTATTCCTGCGTCAAAGGTTTCTGCCCCAGCTTTGTCAGCGTGATGGGCGGTAAATTGCGCAAAAACAAATCGGGTAACGAGGACCCATCCGGCGCTGGCAAGCTGCCGTTGCCGAAAATCCCGTCGTTGGATCATCCTATATCGTTGCTGGTGGACGGCGTTGGCGGTACCGGCGTTGTTACTATCGGCGCCTTGCTCGGTATGGCCGCGCATTTAGAAGGCAAGGGCTGCACCACCATGGATATGACCGGCCTTGCGCAAAAAGGCGGATCGGTGTGGAGCCCTGTGCGCATTGGCCCGAAACCGCAAGATATGTACGCGGTGCGGATTGGCACGGGCGCGGCGGATTATATTATCGGCGCGGATTTGGTGGTCACCGCCAACGACGACACGATGGATAAAATGCAAACCGGCAAAACGCGGGCGTTGGTCAATTCCAACGAAGCGGTTACCGGCAATTTCCCCCGCAACCCGGATCTGCATTTCCCGTCCCTGCAAATGACCGAATCGATCCAATCGCGGCTGGGCCAGGATCATGTGAAGTTTTTCAATGCGACGCGCGTGGCTACCGGTCTTTTGGGCGATTCGATTGCGACCAACTTATTCATGTTGGGTTACGCATTCCAACTGGGCTGGATTCCGCTGCACCTGGAATCTATCTTGCGTGCGATTGAATTGAACCAGGTGTCGGTCGATATGAATAAACAGGCCTTTGCCTGGGGCCGTAAAGCGGCGATTGACTGGGAATCGGTCGAAAAACTGGTCCGGCCGAAACACGTGCCGCCGCATCACATTAAATCCGAAAGCCTGGACGAGGCTATCGACCGCCGCGTTAAAATTTTAACCGATTACCAAAACGCCAAATACGCCAAGCGGTACAAAGACATGATTCAACGCGTCCGCCGCGCGGAACAAGAACGGGTCGGCGGCAAGGACGATTTATCCTGGGCGGTGACCAAGTATCTGTTTAAATTGATGGCGTATAAGGACGAATACGAAGTTGCCCGGTTGTACAGCAATGGCCAATTCTTATCTCAATTGCGCCAGCAATTCGATGGCGATTATAAACTGAAATTCCATCTGGCGCCGCCTTTACTGGCTCCGCGCGACGATAAGGGCCATTTGCAAAAAATGACCTTTGGCTCTTGGATGCTGCCCGCTTTTGGCGTTCTGGCTAAATTCCGCTTTCTGCGCGGCACGCCATTCGATATTTTCGGCCATACGGCGGAACGGCGCATGGAACGCAAATTGGCCGAAGATTACGAAAATACTATCGATATGATGCTGGGACGCCTATCGCCTGGTAATCACAAAATGGCGGTGGAATGGGCCAATATCCCGGAACATATCCGTGGATATGGCCATATCAAAGAAGCTCATTTGGCCAAAATCCAGGATAAACAAGCCAAATTGCGCGATGCGTTTCTGGCTGGGTAATCTTATAGCTCGGTGGGAATGCTGGAGCGAGTCCGCACTCATTGTTTTTTTTGTTGAAGTTTTAATTAGATTGAAAATCAAGAAATTTCATTTCCGGAGAGCATAACTCTGGCCACATCAGTTTACCATCTTCTTCAAACCAACAAATGTTAATCCCTCGGTCTTTGCACAAATATTCGGTAATCCAAGGAATGGAACGCGGGTCTCCCGGCAAAACCAGGCATAGGGATACATGGTCATCGTTAATTAGGGACTTGTATCTATATTGATATTCGTATAATTGGCTTAGGCCTTTTCTGATTTGTTCTAGGAGGCTGTCTCCACCGCTTTTTATTTCAAAAATAAAAGATCCATCATTCGGTATTTTAGCAAAAAGATCAATGTGATCGTTTTCTTTAGGCGTTGCGCCTATAGACCGCAGCCACCCATCCATTTTATCTATCAATTCCTTATGCGCCAGGTTTCTGCGTTGCCGCTTGATTTTTGTCAGCTCAGGATCGGCCATTTCCCGCTTGCGGTCATAAGGCTTGACCGCTGCTGGCCTGCCCGTTCTTTCTTTAAGCGGATATATTTCGGCAGTAGCGGTGCCAGGCTGGCTTGTCGGTCCTTGGGCGGCAGCCCATCCTGGTTCGAATGCAGCGTCATTGACCAGGATCTCTACGATCTCCGCAGGCAAAATCTTTACGCCGTCAAAATATCTGCCCCATTCGCCGCTAGCTATAACATTTTCAATTTCCTGGCTATTGCGGCAATGATCAAAAGCATTGAATTGTGCGTCGATTGAGCAAATTGCTTCAAACCTTTTTACAAGCTGCAAGGCGTCCGCGTCGTTTACCGCTCTGCGCAATCTAATTAGGCTATTCCGAGTATCGTACATCTCGGTATGCTTTAAGGTATGAAAGCGGCTTTCGTATCGTTCAGGAATTTCGAGTTGACCTGCGCGTGCAAGCTGAAGGTTAGAAATGACTTTTTCTATCTTCGGTAAAGCGTCTTTATTGATATCGGGAGAATTTGCCAATCCAAAAATTTCATCATATGAAATTGCGGCTTCTAAAATGCTGCAATTCCTTAGATGAGTATCTGCCTTTAGACCCATTGAAATCAATCTGACCGGGGAAATATGGATTTTTTTACTTATAAATTCCAGTGTTCTGTCCCGGGTGTTTGCTTGCAACCGTAAACGGTTGGTGGAGCCCGTATACGCAGCACCCATAGCGTTAGGGTATTGGAAGAGTGGAAGTTGCAGCCGTAAGAAAGAAGCAACATCAGGATCTTCGCGCAAAAGGAATTTTTTGGTTGTCGCGCCGAGGCGGACTATCCAACCGTAAGCGGATTGCTCCAGGAAATATAATCCTAGATATGCGGGGTACGCACTGATTTCATCTCTGAATTTTGATACATCCATTCTGCCGTTACTAGCCAAGTATGAAGCTCGGGGACTGATTTTCTGCAATCGCGCTTCAAAAGCTTCGCGATCGTAAAGTTGCCCGTCAAATTCGCCAAAAATCGCCGCTATTTCAGCCAGTTTGTCCGGCCAATCTTCGCCGCTGGAATGGATTTTATGGCTGAAAAGATCGGTTATCATAGAGGAGGCATTATTCTTCCAAATAATCGAGGCCCAAAATAGAAATCAATTCTTTGTAACTTTTTTTCGATTTCTCCCCAAACACATGGACTTTTACATGTTCGGCGAAAAGTGCGGCAAATAGGGGTGGGACGGCATTGCCAACCTGGCGGATAACGTGTCTGCCTGAACCGTGGAATTCCCACCAATCAGGAAAAGTTTGCATACGTGCCGATTCACGGGGAGTTACTTCCCTTGGTTCAAAGGGGTGCACATGCCCCTTGCCTCCGCCTTTGTCCGAACCCACAATAATAGTGAAGCTTGGGCGGTCGGGATGCAGCTTATTAATACGTGTTTTAGGATCGCGTTCTCCAAATTCTAAATTTTTATAGCGAGCGACAATCCTCTCGCTATGTTTACGACCCGAATGATTGGGTAGGCTTGAGCCTTTTCCTGGGGCAGGAAGATTGCGAAGGGCGTTTTTAGCGGTTTTATAAGATTTAGATGCTAAAGTTGAATTCGGGCCGTGAGTTGGCTGCATTTCCGGCACCGTTCTACCGTTCCTTGCACCGACCACAAAAACCCTGTCGCGGAATTGAGGTATACCAAAATCGGCCATTTGGTAGCTGTGGGCCGATACGGCATATTTGCCATTCAAAGATAGCCGTTCAAGCATTTCTTGATAGAGTTTTCCGCCGTGTATGGATTTAAGCCCAGCGACATTTTCAAAAACAAAAGCTTTTGGCTGGACTTCTTTTATAATTCTAAGATATTCCCAGACCAAATTTCCGCGGGGATCATCCAAACCCTTTCTTTGTCCGAATATGGAGAATGCCTGGCATGGGGGCCCACCTAAAATTATATCTATGTTGCTTGGCTCTAGATTTGATGCTTTAAGAAGGGTGGAAGCCGTTATTTTCCGAATATCTGCATTGATGGAATGTATGTGGTTGTAAAAATTTTTCCTGCCGCTGTTCAGCAATAAAGTATTGCAAGAGTATGAATCAATATCATTAGAACATCCGATACTGAATCCAGCGGCAGAGAACCCTAAATCTAATCCACCCCCACCTGAAAATAGGGATAATGCCGTATATTGTCTTTCTCTCGGCCTTGCCGGGGCAGCGCTTTTACGGCCCAACTTATGATTATGCGCAATTCTAAATCTACGCTTAGGTACTTTCTTTTTAAGCAGGGCCGCGCTTTTGCTCATTTCAAAGTGCTCTGTGATATTGCATTATGCTCTATAATTTTTTTCATTATTAAACTATTAAATTTCATAATAC
Organism: Alphaproteobacteria bacterium; assembly: GCA_004295055.1. NCBI lineage: Bacteria > Pseudomonadati > Pseudomonadota > Alphaproteobacteria > Alphaproteobacteria bacterium. The sequence goes on from SHNJ01000029.1 coordinate 29,523, forward strand.
AACCTTTGAGAACAAAATGTGAATACCCATATTAAAGGCACTATACAAGACCTGTGCAAAGTTATCCCGGTAAGAAATCCCTGGTTTGCTTGGCGTTTCCCCTAAAAAAGATGCGTAGCATATAAATAATAAAAAAAACCGCCCGGTTGCTAATCGCGAATCGGGCGGTTTTCTTTAAGAATTTCTACGCTAGAAGCGAAAAGAAACTATCTTTTCTTTTTCTTGGCGGTTTTTTTCTTGGCTTTTTTGGTCGTTTTCTTTGCGACCTTGCGTTTTGCAGCTGCCATGATGATATCTCCTACTTAAGTTGAGAAGCGGATGAAGCACAATTGCCGCATCCATATGATCATCATGACATATAGATGGAAATTTTTCTTGACCAAATTTCACTTGACAGGATTTTTGAAAACACACTGTGTGATGCAAGACACAGTAGGGAGGCGATAGTCGAGAGGCGAGAGTGCGAAGAAAAATTTATTTTAAGATTTAATTAATAATTACTTTGATAACAACTAACCGCAGAAAATATTTCTCTCTCGCCTCTCGCCTTTTCACTCTCGCCTGTTACGCCGCGCCCATCATGTTGCGCAACACGTATGGCAGAATTCCGCCATGACGATAGTAATCAACTTCGTCGACCGTATCGATGCGGCACAGCAAAGTGATTTCTTCTTTCTTGCCGTTTGCGCGCGTAATGATGCAACGCACATCCATTAATGGTTTGATACCGCCGGCAACACCCACAATATCTATGGTCTCGCTGCCGTCCAAACCGATGCTTTGGCGGGTCATACCATCTTTGAATTGCAACGGTAATACTCCCATGCCGACAAGGTTGGACCGGTGAATGCGTTCGAAACTTTCGGCGACAACCGCCTTAACACCCAGCAATTTGGTGCCTTTGGCGGCCCAATCGCGGCTCGATCCGGTGCCGTATTCTTTGCCGGCAAACACCACAAGTGGCGTTCCCGCGTCTTGATATTTGATAGACGCATCGTAAATGCTCATCACTTCGCCGGATGGATAATGTTTGGTCACGCCGCCCGATGTGCCTGGCGCCATTTCATTTTTCAGGCGGATGTTGGCAAAGGTGCCGCGCATCATCACTTCGTGATTGCCGCGCCGCGCGCCGTACGAGTTAAATTCGGAAACCGGAACATCGTTGCCAACCAGATATTTTCCAGCCGGACCGTCTTTCTTGATGTCGCCAGCCGGGGAAATGTGATCGGTGGTCACGCTGTCGCCCAGCAAAGCCAGCAGGCGAGCGCCGCCGATGTCATGGAACTTGCCAGCTTCTTTCGGCATGCCCATAAAGTAAGGCGGGTTTTTAACATAGGTGGAATTATCCTGCCAGCCATAGGTAAGGCCGCTGGCGGATTTAATATCCTGCCATTCGCGGCCGCCGTCGAAAACGTTGGCATAACGGCTGCGGAACATCGCAGGCGTTAACGATTTGCGCATCAATTCGTGGATTTCATCGTTGCTTGGCCAGATATCTTTCAAATAAACCGGATTGCCGTCCTTGCCTGTGCCCAGCGGCTCTTTGGTCAGATCGATATTCATCGACCCGGCCAAGGCATAAGCGACAACCAACGGCGGCGAAGCGAGATAATTCGCTTTTACGTGCGGGTTAATCCGGCCCTCGAAGTTGCGGTTGCCAGATAGAACGGAAACGGCAACGGTATCGCCTTCTTCGACGGCTTTGGCGATTGGTTTATCCAG
>SHNJ01000030.1 GCA_004295055.1 Alphaproteobacteria bacterium
GTCGTCATTTCGCGGTCGGCCTGAGTCAAGGCACGATTTGCAATCGACGCTGCTTGGTTGGAAACGATATTGAGTGGCATTGTTATTCTCCTACATGGATGATAAATTCGCGTGGCTATCCTGCCACACATAGCCATCCTATCTAAGAATAATTAAAATCTACTTAACGCCGGCATAAGTTTTTATAATCGGGCGGTATATTATATAAAAGCTTGTTTATCTTAGGATCTTTAGATTTTGTTAACCATCGCCCTTACATTATAGAATAAGCTTCCATACCTTCAGATTGTTTCCTAATTTATGAATTCTACCCCTGAAACCACCGCCAATTGGAAAGTATTTGAATCCCAGCGCGTCAATCGCGAATTGGTGTCCAAGGCGTTTGAATACCATGTAAATCAGAACTTTGTAGAGGCAGAAAAATTATACCGTCAGATATTAGAAGAATTTGCCGATGATCCGACATTGTTAAATCTGCTAGGTACGCTGTTATTGCAAAAAGGCGAGTATGCAGAAGCGGAAACTTTGCTGGCTAAGGCCAATGAATTAAAACCCAATGATAACGAGATACTGAATAACCTTGGTGGCGTTTACCGCAATTTAGAAAAGTGGAAAGAAGCCGCGGAAGTTTTTGATCAATCACTGCTGCTGAATCGTTACAGCTGGCAAGTGCACGGCAATTTGGCAAAAACAAAATTTGAATTGCAGGAATACGATTCCGCAATTGAGCATGCGCAGACTACATTGGAATTGAATCCGCAATTATATGAAATGCACAAAGTCCTGGCCGACTGTAATATGCGCCTGCGGAAATGGGAAGATGCGGAAAAATCTTACCGTATTTATCTGGAACATTTCCCCGACGATGGCGAAGCGACCAATAATCTTGCGTTTACTTTGGAGCACTTGAAAAATTGGCAGGAAGCCTGCGACCTTTACAAAAAAGCCTATGATTTGCGTCAGGATTCATACGAAGTTGCCTTGAACTATGGCAATATCCTGATGTTTTTCAAGCGTTACTTCGATGCGTCCGAAGCATATCGGCATGCGCTGCAACTAAAGCCGCAGCATTTGCCCACGTATTTCCAATTGATCCAAAGCTTGATCTATCAGTTTCAGCTGGATCGCGCTTATTTCTATGTCAAGATGATGGAAACGGTTCCTGGATATGACAAGGCGCGCATGCGGTCTTTGTCGGACCGGGTGATGGAATATGTGTTCGCATTTGAGGACGATCAGGAAGAAGTAGGATCGCAATTTAAAATTTTTGAAAGCGTTCCGCTTACCAATTATCCAAACATGTTTATGAATTATTTCAAGTATGCGAAAGATGCGGAAAGCACTTTAAAACTGGCGAATCTTGTAAAGCTGCATGGCGATGCGCTGATTAACAGCACGCCCGATTTAGAAAAGAAGATTACTAAAACTTTACGGCCAACGCCCCGGAAATATCCGAAAATACGGCTTGGATTCCTATCTTCCGATTTGAAAAGCCATGTGGTAGCCAAATTCATTCTGCCATTGTTGACCAATTACAATAAAGACTTGATGGAGATACGCTGTTACAGTCCGCAAAAGCAGATCGAAGACGCCATACAAAAACAAATCCGCAATCTGGTGGATGAATTTCACTATGTCGAACACATGTATAATCATGAACTGGCTGATTTGATATTGAGCGATGATAACGACGTCTTGATCGACTTGAACGGATTTACCGCCGATTCGCGCGTTATGTTGATGGCTAAACGTTTGGCTCCTGTGCAAATGGAGTGGGTTGGTTATCCATTTACTACCGGCATATCTACTATCGATTATATGATTTTCGACCGGTTCAATAAGCCGGAAATTCCGGGATATGGCGCTGAAGATCCTTTGATTATGCCAAATTCATACGCGTGCTATGTCATGGGGCAGGAACCGGAATTCGATCCAACTCCGGCTTTCGAAACCAACGGCTATATTACTTTTGGCACCTTTAACAATCCCAATAAATATACGCCGACGATTGTGAAATCCTGGGCGAAATGTTTGTTGGCCGTGCCGGATTCCAAATTTCTGATTATTCGCCCCGAAGCAGGATCGGATTTAATGAAAATAAACGTACGCAAGGAATTCGAAAAGCATGGCGTCGACCCGGAGAGGATTATTTTCTCCGGCAATCCGATGGGCAAACATTTGCATTTATACCGGTATTTGGATGTTTCGCTGGATGTGTTTCCATTGACCGGAGGCACCACGACTTGCGAATCCATGAGCATGGGCGTACCGGTGGTCAGCCGGTATATGGAGGCGCATCATAGCCGCTTGAGCCGCAGTTTCATTTCCAACGCTGGATTCCCGGATTTGTGCGCGGACAACGAAGATGGTTTTGTAAATATCGCCGCAAATTTGGCCAATGACACGAAGTTGCTGCGATGGCTGCATGCCAATATGCGTCCTATCATGCATTCATCGCCGTTATGCGATGACAAGTTGTTTGCGTCCGATTTTGAAATAGCCATGCAAACTGTGGTGGAAAAACATGGGCTTCGCTGATGCCGCCGCCAAGAAAATAGATACCATGCTGCAGCAGGCTTTGACCGCTCATGCGCAAGGCAATATTGCTGGCGCTATTCAAATATTGACTCAAATTATAGACATAATGCCGGATCACCCGGATGCGCTGAATTTGCGCGGTACCATGTATTTCCTGCAGGGTAATTTTACGGATGCGTTGACCGACCAGGCCAGGGCGGTGAGTCTGGATCCTGGATTTGTCGATTTTCGCAACAATTACGCGGTTACCTTGCGCAAAGCGGGCGTGTTAGCGGAAGCGGAGAAACAGCTGTCGGAAGCTTTGCGGCTTGCCCCACAGGATTTCAAATCCAATTTCAATTTGGGTCAATTGCTATATTCAGACTTGAACCGGTATAAGGATGCGCTGCCATATCTAAGTCTTGCGGTCAAACTGAAACCGGATCACGGATCGGCGCAGCGTCTGTATGCTTCGGCATTATTGCTGTTGCATGAACCGGCCAAGGCTTTGCAGCATTTTTTAATAGCGGAGCAGGCAGGCCAGAATGACACGGAATTATTGGCCGCGATTGCATCTTGCCTCTATGTCGGCGGGAACTACTCGAAAACCCAGGCTTATTGTCAAAGAATTCTTCAGAAAGATCCTAAGTCAGGCAAAGCGCACTTTCTAAGCGGTTGCGTTCTGGCGGATCAAGGCAATCACGCGGCCGCTATTATCGCTTTGAAAAAATCCTTGGAATTGGAACCGGATTCTTTTGACGCACGTAATAAATTACTATCTTCACTGCTCACCAATAAGGAATTAGCAACGGCAAAAACAGTATTGGATTATTGGACGGACAAGCCGGAACTATTGGCACAGCCATTTGTTATGATACATCAATATAATTATTATACCGGTACCGGCGATTTCTCGGCTTTACGCCAGCATCCGAATATTTTGCGCCTAAAGGATCTGGAAACGGACCCGTTGTTTGCTTCCGGACTTTCGATGATTGGCCTTGTGATGGCGGAAGACGACGAAACATCGCGTCAACTGTATAAATATCAGCGCAACTGGGGAAAATTCTGGGAAAAACGGTCATCTGGTATAAAGACCAAGCGTAAGTTTTTAACGGCGCGGCGGCCGCGCACAGTTGGGCTGTTGTCCGCCGATTTTCGTGACCATTCCGTCGGTAAATTTCTGCTGCCGCTGATCGATCAAGTGGATAAAAGTAAAATCGAATTTTATGGTTACAGCCTTTTGCCCGGCGTTGGCGATCGGGTGCATGATTACTTCCAAAAACAAATGGGCAAGTTTAAGGATGTATCGAAAAAACAGCCGGACGAAGTTGCCTCTATTATTGCCGAAGACGATGTCGATATTATTATTGATTTGAACGGCATGACCATGGGTGGGTGCAGCCAGGCTTTTGCCTCGCGCTGCGCGCCAGTGCAAATGACATGGCTGGGTTATCCTTTTTCCACCGGGTTAAAAGACTGCGACTATATGCTGGTGGATGCGTTTTTGAATCCGCCCAGCACCGAATGCATGAGCGAAAAACCATTGATCTTGGGTGGCAGCAGTTATCTTTGCTTTGGTGCGGCGGAACCGCGCCCGATCGGCGATCTGCCATACGACAGAAACGGTTATATCACCTTTGGTTCGCTGAATAATCCATATAAACTCGGAACCAAAACCATCGATTTATGGCGCGCCGTTTTGCAGGCCGTTCCGTCGGCCAGATTGCTTTATATTCGCCCGGAATTCGCCGATGCGACAATGCGGGAAAATATCATTCAATCGATTGCCACCGATGGTGTTAACGCAGACCGTTTAATATTAAAGGCTAATTATTTGCCATCGCATTTGGATTACTATAATGAAATGGATATCTCGCTGGATACATATCCGGTTACTGGCGGCACCACCACCATGGAAAGTCTGTGGATGGGCGTGCCTGTAGTCAGCCGTCATGGCACACAAATTCATCAACGCGTGTCCTACAGCATTATGAATTATGCGGGGCTGGGTAATCTATGCGTAGACCGCGATCAATATTATGTCGAGCTGGCAGCGCATCTAACCACGGAGCAAGGCAAGCTGCGCGAATGGCGTAAAACATTGCGGGAACATTTGATGAAAACCACCTTGATTGATTCCAGGCAATTCATCAATGCCTTCACCGATGCTATGTTATCTGTTTAATAGGATCGAATAACTATATGGATTCATTAATTAAATCAAAAAGACCAATCACCGTGCTGGGGGCGGGCGGTTTCGTCGGATCGCACTTGGTCAGCTATATGCGCACGCGTGGGCTCGATCCGCAGGCGCCGCTGAAAAACGATGATTCTATTTTTGGCAGGGATTTAGGATATGTCGTGTATTGTATTGGCCTTACCGCCGATTATGCCAAACGGCCCTTTGATACCGTCGAAGCGCATACTTCCTTGCTGTCCCGGATTTTAAAAGAATCGACTTATGAATCTTTGGTCTATTTGTCATCCACTCGTTTATATGATTCGGGGCAGGGTGGCGGCAAGGAATCGCAGGATTTGATTGTGAACCCGCATAATCCGCGCCATTCCTATGATTTGTCCAAGGCATTGGGCGAATGGTTGTGCCTGCATACTTCGAATGGCAAGGCGCGTGTGGCGCGCTTGGCTTCGGTTTATTCGCATGATTTAACCGATCGCAATTTTTTGCACACAACAATCGAGCATGCTTTGCTGGGCCGCAATTTTACCTTGGATTCCAATCCGGACGCGGCGCGGGATTATGTGTATATCGACGATGTTTGCGCGGCAATTCTGGCGATGCTGGAACACAAACAATCGGATATTTACAATGTGGCTAGCGGACAAAATGTCAGTAATCGCGAATTATTCGCCATGTTGCAGACACATTTGGGCATTACTGTAACCGGAACCCAAAGCGGCGCTGTTGCCAAAGCACCTTTGATCGATATTTCCAAATTAAAATCCGATTTTGGCTTACGCCCCGCGTTACTGGCCGATAAAATGTCCTATCTAATGGAATCTAACAAAACTCTACGGGCTAATGGAACTCGTTAATACCAGCCGCCGGGAAATTGTCGAACTGCTCAGTGGGCAGTTGAATAATCTTTTTCCGGACAAACATGATCTCAGCGTAAAATCGACGATTAGTCGGATTATTGATTCTGGGTTGGAACGCATGCGCAAGCCGGTGAAGTTATGCCGCATGTGGCCGGATAATAAATTTTCGCCGCTGCATTCCAATCAATATGCGGTGTTTTTGTATTTTATGGCCAATTCCACTTGGAAAGAATTGAAAGATATCGAGGTCGCATCGAAACTGTATTATTTAAACAAGGCGCTCAACGGCCTTGAGATTTTTTATGAAATAGATCTGCCGGAAATTTTCTGCATTCCGCATTCGCCCGGGATTGTTTTGTCACGCGCGCATTATGCCAATTATTTGGTGCTATACCAGAATTCCACCGTAGGCCGTGTGCATCCCGAAGAATTGCCGCATTTTGCCGAAGGCGTGGTGTTGTATCCGAATTCGGCGGTCATTGGAAAATGTAAAATCGGCGCGAAAACCATTGTGGCGCAAGGCCAATCGGTGATCGATGCCGATACGCCCGGCAATTGCGTGGTGTTCAATAACAGCGGAAAATTGATATTTAAAGAACCGAAATTCGATATGATGAATTATTTTTTCAGAATGGATCAAGCGTAGGAGTATTGTATGGCCATGGCAAAAAAAGCAGTAAAGGCAAAATCGAAAAAACAGGCGCGCAAGTCCAAGGGGCCGAAAGCGCGCAAAAAATCGGTGATTACCAAGGCCTATGTTGCCAATCAAACCACATTGGCGGGATTGTCCGGCGCCGATCAGAAATTGATACTGGCGCTGCAAAATTTGGGCGATTTTCCAGAAGCAAGGGAAGTAATTGTTTCCGCTTTGCGGGAAATTGAAAAAACCGTGATGCTGCCGATTAACCGTAGCGTGCGCGAGGAACTGACCGGCCCGATTTGCGATGCTTTATTTAAATTTTCGGGGGTACAGCATAAGAAATTGGCCGATGGCACCGATTTCAGTTTCGTGTACCGTTCCAAAATTGCCCGTGATTTCATTTTATCGCCGGATCCAAAACCGGATCATGTGTTTGAACCGCAAACCACCAAATTATTCGTCAAGTTATGCAAGGGCGTAAAACATGTGCTGATTGGCGGCGCCTATGCCGGAGATCATGCTATTGTGGGGGCTAAGGTTGCGGCCAAATCGGGCGGCATTATTCATTGTTTTGAGCCTTCGGACGAACAGCGCAATTTATTGCTGCACAATGCCGATGATAATAGTGTGAATGGGCAAATTAAATCCAGCGAACTAGGTTTATGGTCTAAGGGCAATACAATTTTGGAGTTGGCCGGTAACGACGCCTTTGCTTATGCCCGCGAATTGCGCGGCAACAAAAAGGGTAAAATCACGTTCAAAGCAACATCGATCGATGCCTATGGCAAGAAAAACAAAATTAAGAACTTCGACCTGATTTTGATGGATATCGAAGGATCGGAATTGCCGGCCCTGCAAGGCGCGGCGCATTATTTATCGCAGCCAAAAGGCCAAGCGCCGAATATCATTTTCGAGGTGCATAGATTCTATGTCGATTGGTCAAAAGGTTTGGAAAATTCCGATATCGTCAAATATCTGCGTAAATTCGGATATCATGTTTACGCGATGCGCGATTTCCAATCGAACGTGCCGATGCGCGGTTGTAAGATTGAATTGATGGAGCCAAAAGACGTGTATTTGCACGGCCCCCCACACGGATTCAATATGCTGGCGGTCAAAGACGATTCCATCGTGCGCGGCGACAAGGATTTCCGCATCGTTAAAGGCGTCAGCCCGAAATTATTGCTGCACAAAGATCCAAAATTGCATTGGCCAGCGGAGTGGCAATAGCATAAAATTATCTAGCAAGAACAAAGTCTTGGAATGCATTTATGATTCCAGGGAATAGTATTGCTTTATTTATTAGAAAAGTAATCGATTGCTGCTATATTGGGCGTCAATATTGTGGCTTATTGCATATTCTATAAATTAGAATAGAAATACGTTATTGTATATTTAATGGAATGCACCGATGACTGAAGCGATTGGCCCCATAGCAGGCGATAACGGACCAGAACAGGCAGTATCTGCCGATTCTGTTTCCGCACCAAAAGTTCCTTTGTACAGGCGTCCTGGCGTATGGATGACGGGGCTTTTCTTCGGCGTGATTGGCGTTATGGGAATTTGGGGTGTCAGAAATGGACAATTGCACGAACGCATTGCCCAATTGAGAGATCCATCCAGCAACGTTATTGATACCGCCAATCTTTATCGAAATTCCCAAAATCAAAAGCCGAAAGAAATAGTTTTCTTTTATGCGCCGCCGAATGCAAAAAACAGCACGGCCATGATGTCCAATGGCGCATATTTTTATGTAGACGATAAAGGCTTGCTCCATTTTGGGGCTGTGCGCGGCGATGCTAAAATAACGGGCGATTGGCAGCAATTTGAACAGTTTAAGAAATCGGTTGGGGCGGATCGCGGCAGCGACGACCCTGAAAAGAAATTGCATAAATATCAAGGAATGATGTATGTCGCGCCAGCGGCAGCGAATCTAGTAGGGCAAGGCTTTGCCGCTTGCGACTTGCAATTCTTCTGTATGGGGGACAAGGTTCAAGGATTCCAAGCCGCACAGTTCGCCGCCGATCATGTGCGAAGATTGCAATCTTTCCAGGATGCAGCTAAAACCGGCGATCTTGTCGCTTTTATTGTGCCGCTTGGCGATGCGAATGAATCCCGGCCTTTTGATATTTCTTTTGCAACAAGAGTAACAGGTAGAGATGCCGAATTACAGCTGGCTCAAGTAACCCGTGTATTTTCCGAAATTGCAATAGGCGCGGCTTCTAAACCCCAAAATCATTTGCTTTCCGCGCAAACCGTAGAGAGTTTGCCAACAGATAACCGCGGCTATTGGATAGATTTATATAGTTATGCGCGTGCCCGCGATACGTCGGTGAATTTGGTGCTGCCAAACAGGAATTATGCCGGCGGCCGCAAAGTTACTGCTTATACGCCCATGATGATTATGGAAGCGGATAAAGCAGGCAATTTGACGATTACGGAATTTGGTTTTGAAAATAGGATTGAGCAGCCACCCGGCAATGTATTGTATGCCGAACCATATGCCAAAGTATATCAAAGGCCGACTGCGGTTACAGAAGAAGAAAAAGCTTCCGGAATTACGATCGGATTCCGATCCCTTGCAGAAGCGGGTTGGATTGAAAAATCTGTCTGGCATGGCGATGATGCCATTAAATTCATTACCGACAAGCGGGACGGTATTAGCCGGCTTGCACTAGACACATCGACGGCGCCGGAAATTCCGCAGCGGACAATAGAGGTTCAGTGTCAGGAAATGGGTCCAAATGATCCGCCTGTATCGGGCGAGTCCCAGTTTTATCTTTGGGGGACGGACGGCAAGGCTAGATACGGCATGGTCGATGTGTTGCGCAGCGTTAGAATCTTTGGCATGCAGATTGAAATTATTTCTTCAAAAAGCCTGCGCGATCAATTTTATCCTCCCAGCATCCAGCATAATTCTGACTCTGCGACGCAAGCAGCGCCAAGTTCATCTTCTGCCGCGGATTCGTTCAGCAAGCCATATCTTAGAGATGCGGGACGCCAACGTTAGGCAATCAATTTCAATAAAAACCGTCAGGGCAATCTGACGGTTTTTTTTATTTTAAAAAATCTGCTATCGCAAGACAGTATGCGATAACAGGCCAATTTTATGCCAACAAAGCCATTGAAATCATGGCCATTTATATGGTTATATTGTTACACAAAACTGTAACAATATTATCATTGTCATTGGGCAACAAAAATACTATGAGACCAATGTATGTAACAATATATTTTCTGGGTCAGACAAATTATAAGGAGCTAACACCAATGTTAAAAAATGTTTTTTTCGCGGTTGTGTTTGGACTTTTCCTAACGGCATTTAGCAACGTAGCAAATGCACAAGTGCTGCATACCATTTCTGGAGAAGCAGTGGCTGTCGGCGATGCTATGGAAATATGCCACGCTGATGGCGATGTGGCTGTTGCAATGGCACGTCCCGCAGGCTGCTTGTTGATGGAATGCTGGATGACTTGCAATGTTCCAGGTATCGGCAATACTTATGAAACCGCTTTGCAGTGCGGAACCACCACGTCGCAATCCTTGCGTACTTCGTGCTCGCTTGCGGGTGGCAGTGTAACTTCCATGACTTGCCGTCCACGCGGATATAGCTCTTCCCGCTGTGCGCCGCCAACTTCTCCACCAGTAGTAATTCCAGGCCCATTGCCTTGGTAATTGCATAGGTTCTTAAATACGAAAACCGCCGGAGCAATCCGGCGGTTTTTTTTGATCCTCAAGAAACCAGATTTATTGACCCAGCTTCTTCTTTAAAATCTCGTTCAGCAGATTCGGATTGGCCTTGCCGCCGGTTGATTTCATCACCTGACCAACAAAGAATCCGAACATTTTGTCTTTGCCAGCTTTGTATTCGGCGACTTTATCGGCGTTTGCGGCCAATACATCGTCGATGGCTTTTTCGATTGCTCCAACGTCGGTAACTTGTTTCAATCCCTTGGATTCGACGATATCGGCGGCGTCTTTGCCGGACGACAACATTTCGGCGAATACTTCCTTGGCGATCTTGCCGGAAATGGTATTATCCAGAATCAGCAATAACAAACCGGCCAATTGTTTTGCGGCAATCGGCGAATCGGTAACGGTTTTATTGTCTTTGTTCAGCGCGCCGAACAATTCGACGGTCAGCCAGTTGGACGCCATTTTCGCGTCGCTGAAAATTTCCTCGCGGCTGCGTGATTGGCGCGCGGCGGTCAGGATTTTCAGCATCGTGTCGTAATAATCCGCGACTTCTTTTTCGCCCACCAAAACGCTGGCGTCATAGGCCGACAGATTATATTCGGTCATATAACGCTGTTTCTTTTGATCCGGCAATTCGGGTAATGTCGATTTGATTTTTTCGACATATTGCGGTGTTAGAATCAATGGAGGTAAATCAGGGCAGGGGAAGTAACGGTAATCCTGCGCGTCTTCCTTCGACCGCATTGCGCGGGTGGTCGATGTGTTCGGATCGAACAGGCGGGTTTCCTGATCGATTTTGCCGCCGCCTTCGATAATTTCGATTTGGCGGCGCGATTCAACTTCGATGGCTTCCATTACATAGCGCACGGAATTGACGTTCTTAATTTCGCATCGCGTGCCCAACGGGCCGCCGGGTTTGCGTACCGATACGTTGACGTCGCAACGCAGCGAGCCTTCTTCCATATTGCCGTCGCAAGTGCCTAAATACCGCAGAATTGCGCGCATTTTTTTGACATAGGCGCCGGCTTCCTCGGCGCTGCGCATGTCGGGTTCCGATACGATTTCCATCAATCCAACCCCGGCGCGGTTCAAATCGATAAAAGATTTGGTCGGGTGCTGATCGTGAATCGATTTACCCGCATCCTGTTCCATATGCAGGCGGGTGATGCCGATTTTTTTGCTGCCGCTATCGAGGTCAATAGTGATTTCGCCCTTGCCGACGATAGGCTTAAAGAATTGCGAAATTTGATAGCCGGTCGGCAAATCGGGGTAAAAATAATTCTTACGGTCGAACAGGGATGTCAAATTAATCTGTGCCTGCAATCCAAGGCCGGTGCGGACCGCTTGTTCGACGCATTTTTCATTAATCACTGGCAATTGGCCTGGCATGCCCGCATCCAAAAATGCGACATGATCGTTTGGCTCGCCGCCGAATTCGGCGGAAGAACGCGAGAATAATTTGGAATTGGATGTGATCTGGGCGTGCATTTCAAGCCCGATTATTACTTCCCAATTGCCAGTCTCTCCACGGATATAATTGTTTTCTGTCGGCATGATTTCTCCTATTTGGTGCCGGGTGCCAGGTATCGGGTGTCAGATGAAAATAATTAAACTGGCACCTGAAACCTGATACCGGAAACCTTCTTTACTGTTCTCCCGCCACGAATTGCGGTTTGTGATTGAAATTGCAGATTTGTTCCAATGCGCCGGCGGCACGGTACATATTATGTTCATCGAACCGCTTCGCCATGAATTGCAGTCCGATCGGCAAACCGTTCGAAAATAATCCCGTTGGCACGCTGATCGCGGGCAGGCCGCCGAAATTGGCGGGGATGGTGAACAAATCTTCTAGATACATATCGATCGGATTGGAAAATTTTTCGCCAATAGCAAAGGCAGGGCCTGGCGCGGTTGGCGTTAAAATGACATCCACCTTTTTAAACGCGTCTTCCAATTCATTATTGAACAAACGGCGGATTTTCTGCGCCTTGGTAAAAAACGCTTCGAAATAACTGGCGGACAATACATAGGCGCCAATCATCATCCGGCGGCGCACTTCGCGGCCAAATCCTTCGGCGCGGCTAAGTTCGTATAGATCGATAATGTTTTCCGCTTTGTCGGTGCGATGCGTATACCGAACGCCATCATACCGGGCCAGATTGCTCGACGCTTCGGCAGGGGCCAGAATATAATAGGTTGGAATGATGTATTTGAAATGCGGCAAAGATATTTCTTGGATTTCCGCGCCAGCCTTTTTCAAATCATCGGCGCGTTTTTGCCATTCGGTTTTCAATTCGGGGTTAATCCCCTCGATAAAGGCTTCTTTCGGCAAACCGACTTTTAATCCTTTCACGGAAGCGTTAACCGATTTTTCAAAATCCGGGATTGGCACGTTGACCGAAGTCGCTTCTTTCGGGTCGTAACTGCACATGGCGCGCATCATAATCGCGTTATCGCGCACGGTGCGGGTCATTGGGCCTGCTTGATCCAGCGAAGAAGCGAATGCGACAATGCCCCAGCGCGAGGCGCGGCCATAAGTCGGTTTTGCGCCCACGATACCGCACAGCGCGGCAGGTTGGCGCACGGAACCGGCCGTGTCGGTTCCGGTTGCGGCCATCGCGCAGCGTGTGGCCACCGCCGCGGAAGATCCGCCGGACGATCCGCCTGGAACCAGTTTTTTACCATCGCCAGCATCCCACGGGTTGATGACGGGTTTAAAATAACTGGTTTGATTGGACGATCCCATGGCGAATTCGTCCAGGGAAACTTTGCCCAATGTGACGCAACCCGCATCCAACAAATTTTGCGTGACGGTCGATTCATAAGGCGGAATAAATTTTTCCAGCATGCGCGACGATGCGGTGGTGCGCACGCCTTTGGTGCAGAACAAATCTTTATTCGCGATTGGAATGCCTTCCATCGGGCGCGCTTCGCCCTTGGCCAGGCGCGCATCGGATTCTTTTGCCTGTTGCAAGGCCAGTTCCGGCGTTTCGGTAACAAAGGCGTTTAATGGCCGCGCTTTTTCAACGGCGCGGATATGGGCCTGTGCCAATTCCACGGCCGAGAATTTTTTGGCGCGCAATCCATCGATCGCATCCACCATGGTTAAATCGGTCAATTTGGCAGGTAATTCTTTTTTTAAGGCTAGGGACATTTCATTCTCGTGGGTTTTGGGGTTAGGGTTTTGGGGTTTGGGGTCATGGAATTAAATTTTCCAAAACCCAGTACCCAATACCCAAATCCCTATTCTATTACTTTCGGTACAGCGTAAAATCCCATATAGGAATCCGGTGCATTCGACAGAACTTCTTTTTGTTTATGGCCATCGGAAACAATATCCGGCTGCATCGGCATTTGATCGCCAAAGGTGATTAACGGTTCGATGCCATCGGTATTGATGCTTTGGATCTGTTCGATCCAGCTGAAAATGCCGCTCATATCATTGGCATAGGAAGCCAATTGATCCGGTTCCACCCGGATGCGGGCCAGTTTGGCATATTTGATGACGTCTTTTTCGGTGAATTTAACCATTATGCTCTCCTTAACAGCGGATGGTTAACATACAGAATCCGCAATGAAATTTCCAGTACGCAGTGGACGAATGAAAAAGGGCGGTGTACAAAAGCGGCATGAGCATTTCAGCGCCCAAAGGGCGTAAAATCATGGCCCTGGACATAGGATCGAAAACTATCGGCATTGCCTTGTCCGACCGTACCCATACGATTGCATCCCCCCATTCGACGATTGCGCGGGGCAAATGGCAAAAGGATCTGGAATCCTTGAAGTCGGTTATAAGGGCCGAAGAAGTCGGAATGATATTACTGGGCTTGCCGTTGAATATGGATGGCACGGAAGGCCCTTCTTGCCAGGCTGTAAGGCAGTTCGCGCGGAACTTGCAAAAAGATTCAGAATTAACTGATTTTCCAATAGATTTTTGGGATGAGAGACTTTCTACCAGTGCGGTGGAACGGGCTATGATCGCCCAGGATCTTAGCCGGTCGAAACGGGATGCCAAAATCGATGCGGCGGCAGCGGCTTATATTTTAGAGGGGTTTTTGAACCGATTGCGAAATCAGCATTCAAACCCTTAATCTGTATATCCTTTTAAGATATTTGTCTTTACTTTTAACAAGAATATCTCTATATTAAATTCAAATTTGAAAAGGACGATTATGAAAAATACGGTCATTGTTTTGGTATTATTGATTTCTCTCGCTTGGGCTGGCACAGCACACGCGGAAATGACCCGTATTTATCATTTGGGTAAACCAACTGGCAAGCCGGCGGCTAACGCGATGGTAGCGGCTTTAAGCGGTGTTGGCGCTTCTCCTAGCTGGAGCGGTTCGAACAAAAGCCAGGTATGGGCTCAATTAAATGATGCACAGCCGTCGCAATATACACGGTACGGTATTATGCATTACCGTACAGACGTTAGCGATTTCTTACGCACCAGCCGTTCCAGTTCTCGCGGTATTAATGGCATTACCAGCTCGACACTGGATAACGATCTTTTCTTCTCGCATCGTTATTAATTTACTTCATTTCGATTTTGCGGCATGATTTGGCTATGCGCCTAATCATTGCTACTCTTTTATTGCTGGGATTTATGAATTGCGCCATTGCTCAGGATGGCGCGAAAACCAATATGCCTTATCCGCCGGAAGAAAAATCCGAGACAACGGAAATGGTGATTTTGGGTACCAATGGAAAACAGCATCGGTTTACAATCGAGATCGCGCGGACCGAAGCACAAAAAGCCAAAGGCTTGATGAATCGCACCGAACTTGGCGCGGATCAGGGCATGATATTCTTGTTCGATCCCCCGGTCGAAGTGGGTATGTGGATGAAGAATACATTGATTCCGTTGGATATGGTTTTTGTGAACGATAAAAACCGTATTTTTCGCCTGCGCGAGGGCAAGCCGATGGACCTGACTATTTTGCGGTCTATGGGCAAAACAACAGCGGTTATTGAATTACCGGGTGGAACGGTAAAAAAACAAAATATCCGTCTTGGTGACCGGATTTTAACGCCAGTATTGAAAAATCAGCCTTCTGCAGGGGGTTCTGGCGGCCAGGGCGGCGGAATGAGCCCCTCGCATAATTAACTAGATTTGTTTTTAAAAACTTGCTACTAAGCTCTCTCTTTGAATGTTGGCGTAGACATAATGCGCCGTTCAATATTGTCGGGGAGTAGCGCAGCCTGGTAGCGCATCTGCTTTGGGAGCAGGGGGTCGCAGGTTCAAATCCTGTCTCCCCGACCAGCCTTCGCCCGTTATACTTAACATAAGTCGAAGGCTGCCGCGCCGAAGTTCCAAAGGAACGTAGGTGGGCTGTTGCGATCGTTGGCTACGGCTTGGCAAGCCACCTTCCTTCTTAAAATAAATTCTTATTATTCTTAATATTTTGATGAACTAAGCGTTTTATGCTATTACCGATGCTTAGGTGTTTCCATGCAAGTCCGAATTTTAAAACCCGCTAAAACCGCTATGTCGTCTGGCACCCGTAAAACCAAAAAATGGGTGATTGAATTTCCGCCGCAAGATCGGCCGGATCCGAATGCATTGATGGGCTGGGCAGAATCGATCGATACGATCAAGCAAATGAAATTGCATTTTGACTCGCTGGACGAAGCACAGGCATATTGTAAGAAAAAAGGATGGGACTGCGCAGTAGTTGAACCGGAACAACGCACGCAAAAATCCAAGTCCTACGCCGACAATTTCCGCTTCAATAAATTTAGTTAATTTGTTTTATTTTCTTGCGCCATTCTGGTTTTAATTTGCGCGTTGCTTCATGCTTTGCCACGTATTTCAATTGCGTATTATAGGCATTTAGAAATTCAATCACGCGCGCAGAATTATGCGATCCCAAATCGCGCAGCCACCATCCAATCGCTTTTTGAATGAACCATTCTTCGTCGTCTGCATATTGCCCGGCCCAGTCTAACATGCGTTCCGGATTTCGGCCCAATTTGGCATAGGGCAAGGTGTAAACCAATACCGCGCGACGCATCCAAAAATTGGGATGTTCGGTCCAGCCATTCAATTCATCCAATAATTTTTCATCGGCCAAAATACATTTCCACGCGGCTGGCGCCATATTGTCCTGCAATGCCCAGCCATCGACATCTTTTAAAAATTGCTTGATGGTTTGCCATAATTTTTTGCTGGGTTTGACTTGCGGCAGGCACAAAATGCGCGTGGCAGCAATCATCGCGTCAAACTGATCGGTGGCCCATAAATCTTTTGCCAATGTCAGTAATTCTTCCTCGCTGCGTTTCTGGGCCGTATCTTTGACCACTTGTTTGGAAAAGGCAGCGCGAACACCCCAATGCGTACGCGAAGATTTGTGATAGGCCTTATCCCATTTTGCATGAGTGGCGTTTTTGTGTTTCTGTAATTGCCGCAAAAAAATGGGTGTTAATTTAGCGTTCGGCATAATCTAAATCTTTATGAAAAGTATCGGATAGCAAATAGGCCGAAATAAAAGTAAGGGTAAATACGATGATTCCTAGTACCAGCATCGAATCCAAGATGCCAATTGATGGTTGTAAGTATGCGACAATTAAGCTCATCGGCACAAAAGTGGCTCTGGCGATATTAGGCGCGTTGGTTGCGGCGGTGGCGCGCAAATTAGTGCCGAACGATTCAGCGCTGATGGTCACAACAATTGTCCAACAGCCAACACTTAGACCCAGTAAGCAATAAAACATTTGAAACCAAATTTTGTCATGGTCGTAACCGGTCATCAAAAAATAACTGCTGGCGGCAAAACCAAATACCATAAAAGACAATAAGGCTGTGCGTCTGGATTGTAACCATTGGCTTAGCAATCCACCTGCAAAATCACCTAAGGTAAATCCGATGTAACCCCATAAAATCGCTTCTGCGGCAGTCATAACTGGTAAAAGGCCAAAAGATTTGGTTAGTTCTGGCGCGAAGCCTGCCAGCATATACATGACATAAGGCACTGGCATACCGATTAAAATGCAACCAACGAAACGTGCGGTGCGCCGCCAATTGCCGAAAAATATACGCAAGTTGCCGCGGCTTTTATCTTTGGGTTGTTGTAGAAAGATCATTGAATCTTTCACCTGCATACGTAAGAATAACAGCGCAAAACCCATGATCGATCCGATCAAATAACATGTCCGCCAATCCAAAATTTGCGCCAACATTGCGGCCATAACTGCGCCTGCAGGCGCAAAACCGGCAATTAATGTGGTGCCATAACCGCGTTTTTTCAGCGGCAATATTTCCGTGACTAAAGTAATAGCCAATCCCAATTCGCCGGAAAGTCCAATTCCGGCAATAAAACGTAATAAGGCATAAGTTGATACTTGCTGTACAAAGGCACAGCCTAAAGTTGCCAGGGAATAAGTGAAAATACTAAGGAACAACAATTTGGTGCGGCCGATTTTATCGCCCAAAATGCCGAACAAAACTCCGCCCACGAGCAAGCCGATCAATTGCAGATTGATAATCCAAATACCGGTATGGAATAAATCTGTTTCTGCTACCCCCAAATCGCGTAAACTAGGTAAACGGACGATGTTAAATAACAGCAAGTCATATACATCTACGAAATAGCCTAAGGCCGATACAAAAACAGCCAGGCTGAAAATACCGGATTTTGTTGCAGAGGTTTTGCCCATAATGATGTTCTCGCGGCAAGAAAATGGCGTCCCCGATACGATTCGAACGTACGACCTAATGCTTAGAAGGCATTTGCTCTATCCAGCTGAGCTACGGGGACGTGAATTGGTAATATACATGGTCTGGCACGCAGCTGTATAGGGATTATTGCAAAGAATTAAGGATTTTATCCCTCGCTACATCCCACCACACGATAGATATTTTTAACCTCGGTTAGGGCGATTTCCAGATCCTTGGCGGGATTATATTGGCGCAAGATTACTTTGCTTTGGGTTTGTTTGATCAATTCTTTGACAAAGGCGCTGCCATCCAGCAGTTCAATCAATACAAAGCACCCGGCATCGACGGGTTTGGCGGGGTTGATATAAATAATTTCCCCCAACCGAAACCGTGGCTCCATGGATTTACCGGCAACCCACACGGCGAACGCGCTGTTATTGCCGGCAAGATTCGGCGGCCGGTCAATAAAAGAAACCGGCGTTTCGGTGATGACAAGGGTGCTATGTTTTCCCGCCTGTGCCATACCCAAAACCGGCAAGTCTTTGTGTGCTTTCGCGGTAGGGGGAGGGGCAAAGCTGGGTCCAATGGATTTAGCCGAAGTGCCGCCGAACATAATCCATTCGGGTGTGACGCCCAATATTCGTCCCAAGGTTTCCACGGTCCTGGCATCGGGTTCGCTGCGGTTGTTTTCCCAGTACGCCACCGTGGATTGATTGATATCAAGCGCATTGGCCAGCGCCGCTTGGGTTAAGCCTTTGTTGGTACGGGTTCGTTTAATCCGGTCGGCGATCGTTACCATATCTTATTTCCTGCAATCGTTTCTAATGTAAAATAGTCATTGACATTATGACAATTTATCATTAATACTAAGTTTAGTCAATCAACTTATGGTTGTTATTAATGATAATTGGGGGAAGGCCATGCAGAATGCATACAAGGATATTGCCGATGTTCATTTCCAACCGGTTGGGCTGTATTATTTGCCGGTGACCAATAATCGTTTGGCGCCAAAATATTGTTTGGGAGAATTGATTATCGCCGATCCGCAAAAGCCAATACAATCAAGCGATTATGTAGTTTTCTGGATTAACGCCAAACATTATGTGATTGCCAAAGCGAATGATAATTGGGCGGAACCGAAATCAAAATGGGTATTTTGGAAAAAGAGTGGAGCTTCGAAAAAACCTTATCTCGCGGCGCACAAGATTGTGGGATGCATTGAAATCACACCGAATAATTATCGTTTTAGCGATTGAATACAACCGCGTGGCATGGAATTAAGAATTGCGCGGCTTTCGTTAACGATCTATTAACCACCTAACACTACTATCGGTTGCATTAAATAATCACATGTTTTTAGGAGAGTAGATTTATGAATACCAAAGCTGCCGTTATTGTATCCGATAGTCATAATCATTACGGACGATTGATTAAGCGCACCCAATCCGCCACAATATTCTGGCGGGAAAAACTGATGGAGGTCGTTGGCAATTACCGTGTTTGGAAAAAAACCGTTGCACAGATCGAGGACGTAAACCCTGAGTATTGTTTGTTACAGACACGCCGGGTAAAACGTTTGGTGGCGCAAGCTTATGTGGAATATCGCCGCAAGCAATCGGAATTGAATTTGTTGATTGAATTAAGCCAGCAGGCAAAAGCCAGTATCGATATCATGGAAACCAATTTATCTTTGCGTTTACGCAAATACGAAACCCAACCGCTGCATGAAATAGCGCCATCGAACGCCGCGTAATTTTCTAATCCTACGACTGCTCAATTGGATACTCCTGCAACATGCCGCCAATTTTAGCGGCATTGCAGGATTTTTTTTACCCGCAGTAGAAGGTATAAAACACAAAATATTTTTTTGGGGCAAAAAAATAGCCGGCTCTTTCGAGTCGGCTGTATTAGTTACAGGAGGGTACGAGATGAACAGCTCGTCATAGAAAACGAGCTCATCGAACTTCTTTATGCTCCTCCTCCTACTAAAAAGCAATAGATATTGAGAAGGTTTAAAACAATTTTTTTTAGGTATAATATGTCTTTTAAAAGGAGCGATGAAACAATATAAGCCACTGAATCACAATGTAATTATTTTAAAACATCCGTCTCGTGCAAATAAACGACCTGTGGACAGTCTTTGTTCTGTAACAATAAAAACTGAAGATGATTTAAATAGCAATTTATCCGAAACAAAATTACTTATAAACGTGAAAAACCTGCGCTCAAATCTTCAATAAGGTCTTTTACGTTTTCCAAACCGATGCTTAATCGAATTATTCTCCCTTTTGGAATCGAACTGAAGGAGCGGGTAGGATTTTGGGGAACAATCAGGCTTTCAAATCCGCCCCAACTGAACCCCAGGCCAAATAATTTCATTCCGTCGACAAAACGCGCTGCCGCGGCGTCATCATATTTTGGATTTAATACAAAACTGAATACTCCATTGCCGCCGGAAAAATCGCGCGCAAAAATTTCCTTGCCTGGGGCGTCGAATTCCGGGTGAAGAACCGCAACAATTTCCGCGCGATTTTTTAAATACCCGGCAATTTCACGCGCGGATTTTTCACATTGATCCATGCGCACTTGCATGGTGCGCAAACCGCGTAAAGCCAGGTAAGCCTCGTCGGCAGAAACGCAATATCCCAACACTACAGCTTGGCGCGCGACTTTATCGATCAAGGGTTGTTGGCCACTAACGACACCCATCATTACATCGCTGTGTCCGGAAATATGTTTGGTTGCGGATTGAATCACAAGATCGACACCTAATTGCAACGGGCGGAATCGCAAGGGCGTGCCCCAGGTATTGTCGATGATTGTTGTAATGTTATGGTTGCGCGCCACCTTGACAATGGCAGGGATGTCTTGGAATTCCATGGTGCTGCTAGCGGGACTTTCCATGTATATCGCACGCGTATTGGGGCGAATTTTTTTTTCTATTCCAGCGCCGATCAGTGGGTCGTAATATTCTGTATCTACTTGCATCGGGCGCAATATTTCTTCCGCGGCGCGCTTGCTGTTTGGATAATCGCCTTCGGTCATTAACATGTGATCGCCGGGTTTCAGTATCGTTAACATCGCGCCAACAGCCGCTGCAACACCGCTTGGATAAATCACGGCGCGATCACACCCTTCCATAGTGGCAAGCGCTTCGGTCAAAGAGTGCGTGGTCGAAGTGCCATAGCGGCCGTAATATAAATCTTTGCCGTCATAACGGCCTTCTTCCAAACTATACATATGCGCGACTGAATCGAACAATATGGTCGCCGCGCGGGTTACCGGCGGATTGATAAAATGTTCTTTGCCTCGGCCGGCATGGGTCAGTCTGGTTTCAATTTTTTTGGTTTTCATCGCCGCATCCGATTATGGTTTGTGTTTCTTGCTCCACTCCGCCCAAGATCCATCGTAAACCGCAACATCAGCCGCGCCCATTTCATAAAGGGCGAGGGCGCCGACACAAGCGCTGATCCCGGAACCGCAGGTGGTAACAATTGGTTTGTCTAATTTTACGCCCATTTGGGTAATATCGTTTTTCAACACCTCGATACTTTTTATTTTGCTGTTATGTTGCAACAAATTTTTATAATGCCAATTCTTGCTGCCCTGAATATGGCCTTTCAATGGGCTGGGCCATGGTTCCGGCGTGACGCCGTCAAATCGTTCGCGCGAACGCATATCGATCACTTGGTCGGATTTAGTGGAAATATTTTTTTCCATATCCGCGTAACTCTTTAATAACTCCGGACGAATCTTGGCGGTAAAGCCACCTTGTTTCTTTGGTTTGCCCAATCCGCCTTTGGTTGGCAGATTCTGCGAAAGCCAGGCTGGCAAGCCGCCATCCAGCACCGAAATACGATCATGACCGAAATACCGGAACATCCACCAAACGCGTGGCGCGCTGAAAATTCCTTGGCTGTCATAAACCACAATATAATCGCTGTTGGTAATACCCAATGCAGTTGCTTGTTTTTCAAATTGCTCTGTGGGCGGCAGCATATTAGGCAAATCGGTTTGTTGATCGGAAAAAGTGGGAATATCGAAAAACTGGGCGCCAGGAATATGCGCCTCGCGGAATTCCATTTCCGCATCATTTTCGGAATCGGGCGTGTACCAAGTGGCGTCGAGTACCACAATGTCCGGGCGGTTCAAACTGGCGTTTAACCATTGGGTATTCACGATGGCAGGGATTTTTTCGGTCATGATTTCCATTCCTTCCGCAATTCATCGCGGTGTAACAGTAGCCAGTATAGCCCAAGCATGGAACTGGCATTTTTAATTTTGTCTTGTTTCAATAAATTTGGAACATCGCTTAGGGGCATAGGACACAGTTTAATGTCTTCGTCTTCTTCCCTGGCGCCATGATACATGCCGTGACCATTGTCCAGCGGCGATAAATCCACTTTTCCAACAAATAGATGCAACGTTTCGGCCAGTACGCCAGGCGATGGCAGAAAACTGTGTAAATGACGCAGATGGGTAATCCCAAGGCCGGTTTCTTCCATCATTTCCCGCGCCGCGACCGATTCTATGCTTTCACTGCTGTCTTCAACCATGCCGGCTGGCAGCTCCGTCAGCCATGGATCCATATTCTTGCATAAAGCAGGCAGGCGGAATTGTTCGATCATTAATACCATGTCTTTTTGCGGATCGTATGGAATAACCACGGCCGCTTCACCGCGATAAACAATTTCTCGCGACACGGGGCGGCTCCATTCTCCATCATACAGCCGGAATTGAAGATCGAATTTTTCCACCCGCGCATAACCGCCGTACGCGGTATTTTGCGCCAGAATTTTAACTTTGTCGTCTGTTTTGACTTTTTGCGGCATCAGGCTAGAATATAAATATGGGACAATAATGCAGCATAGTAGCCGCGTCATGCGGCAAAATCCAGACAAGACATGAAGACATTGCACATTTTACGCCATGCCAAAGCCGAAGAGGGGCGCGGCAAAGCGGATAAAGAAAGAAATCTAACCGATCGCGGCGTTCGCGCGGCAACCGTGCTGGGGTTATATTTACGCCAGCAGAATATCAAACCGGATTTGATTTTATGCTCGCCGGCATCGCGCACCAAACAAACCATGGAACATTTGCTGCGTTCCTTGGATTGCAGTATTGAAACCCGCTTTGATGAAAAATTATACCACGCCGATCCATCGCAAATTGCCGATGCAATTGCCGCCACGGAATCTACTTTTAATAATGTTTTGTTGATTGGACATAATCCTGGATTGCAATTATTTGTCGCGGAAAAATCCAAAGATGTGGAAGGCGAGGGCGACGATATCGACCGCATTTATCAGGGATTCCCTACAGCGGCGCTGGCCAGTTTGAATTTCTCGATTTCCGATTGGACAGAGATTTTAAAACGCGGTTGCAAAGGCCAATTAGTCGCCTATGTCGAGCCTAGCGATTTGGTGTAATTACGCCAGAATATCCAGCAATTGATCTTCCATTTCATCGGCTTTTTTATACACGGCGGCGCTGGCCTCGGCCTGATGCTCGGCTAATTTGGCGGCGATAATGGACTGATCTAAACTGCCGGTGGCAGTTTCCGGGTTTGCATTATAAGCAACTTGTTCAAGTTTCTGGCCGGCATTGCGAAATGCCGAAATCATCGACTGATAAATGGAACCGATCATACTCTTCCCCTAATCCTTTATTATAAACTTAACAGGTTAATAAAGAATAAGCAGGTATGTGCCTGGAAAATATATGGTTTTATTGTGCTTGGTTTTTAAGCGCGAGGGTTTTGGGATTGGGGATGGCTTGCCACCCGAAGCCTTTGCCGGACCAGTCCCCCTACGCTCGTTCCGAGCTTCGGAGGACACCCTACAACTTGTGTTTATTTTGACGGCGTAGGGTGGCTCCTCGAGCAGGATTCGAACCTGCGACCAATCGATTAACAGTCGATTGCTCTACCGCTGAGCTATCGAGGAATACCGTGGAGTAGGCTAAAAACCAGAAATCATGACGAATGTCAAGATATCAGTAAAAGCCTTAGATCTTGCGAGGAATTTAGGGTGGTGTGGCGGCTAAATTCCGAGCGAGAACCCATAAATGGAGGCGCGGAGCGGAATCGAACCGCTATTCAAGGATTTGCAATCCTCTGCATCGCCACTCTGCCACCGCGCCAGAAGGAACAAGAAAATAAGTAAAAACCCGGCTAAAAGCAAGCGCCCTGTGGGATGTCTTATAAGATACCAGAAAAATGCGATTTATAAGGCGAAATAGGGTATTGGATTGCATCTTAGGCGTAATTTGGATAATTTTCAGCCTATGACCCAATCCATGCAAAAAACCATTCATAATTTTGATTTTACTCAGGCGCGGCAAAATATGGTCGATGGCCAGGTGCGTACCAACAAAGTTACAAGCCACGCGTTGATTCGACGTTTGCGTGATATTCCGCGGGAAATTTTTGTAACGCCGGATCAAGCGGCGGTTTGTTATATTGACGAAGATCTGCCATTGCCGAATGGTCGTTTTCTGTTGGAACCAATGGTGCTGGCGCGTTTAATTCAGGCGGCGGAACTGACACACACGGACAGTGTGCTGGATGTTGGATGTGCCAGCGGATATTCTTCCGCAATCATAGCGGGATTATGTGCCACAGTGATTGGCGTTGATCGCGATAAAAATTTAATTGATCGCGCCGTTAATAATATTCGCGAATTATCCATCGCCAATTGCGCGTTTATAACAGGCCCAATGTTAACCGGTCATTCGGCAAAAGCGCCATATGACGCGATCATAGTCAACGGTTCGGTATCCGAACTGCCGAATGTTTTGTTCGATCAGTTGCGGGATGGCGGCCGTTTGTTGTGCATATTGAAACAATCCGGTGCGCAAGCCATCGCGCTTGGACCTGGCAAGGCCATGATTTATCGCAAATCTGGCGCTGTCATTTCCGGCCGCGCCTTGTTCGATGCGGCGTCGCCTTATATCGAAAGTCCCCAACAAACCAGTAAATTTGTTTTCTGACCTGAAATGGCATTAGCAACTATGCAGTGTGATGTCCGGCAATTGCAGGCAATGTTAAATCAATCGCCTGGTCCGTGTTTGATCGATGTGCGCGAGAAATGGGAATTGGATATATGTACCTTGCCCAACGCCTTGCATATACCCCTGGGATTGCTGCCGCAACAATTGGCAGATTTGCCGAAGGAAAAAGACATTGTCCTATTTTGTCACCACGGAATGCGCAGTTTAAAGGCGCTCAGTATTTTACAAGCAGCGGGGTATAGCCGGGCAATCAGCCTGCAAGGCGGGATTCATGCCTGGGCCGAGCAAATTGATCCGGGGATGAAAAAATATTAAGCCAAGTTTTTCCCTTGGCGGCCTGTCTTGAAATATAGTAATTTTGTTTTAATTACTGGATCAGGTACCGCTGCACGAAAAAAATGAAAAAATCATTTGCATTTCATCTCCTGTTAGGGATCGGATTAATCTTGCCGGTTTCGGCGCATGCTGAAACGTTGCAGGAAGCCATGTTGGATGCATACAAGCAAAATCCAACCCTGCAGGCAAAGCGTGTGGAATTACGCGCCGTCGACGAAACTTTGGCAGAGGCGCTGAGTGGTTATCGTCCCACGGTATCCTTGGATGCCAATGCCGGTATCAGCAAAAGCGACAGCAATTCCAGCAGTCTCACGTCATCGAATGACGACACTTTAACGCCGCGAGCGGCGGCTTTAACGGTGGTGCAACCATTGTTTCGTGGGGGGCGCACCGTTGCCGCAACCAACCGCGCGGAATTCGATATTCAATCCACCCGTGCGGAATTGCATCAAACAGAACAGCAGATTTTGCTTTCCGCAGTTGCCGCGTATATGGATGTGTTGCACGATCGCGCGGTTGTTGAATTGAATCAAAACAATCAAAATGTATTGGAACGCCAGTTGAAGGCGACGGAAGACCGGTTTACGGTCGGTGAATTGTCCCGTACCGATGTATCTCAAGCTGAATCCCGGGTTGAACGCGCCAAGGCTGGCGTTATAACCGCGCAAGGGCAAGTGGCTACTTCACAGGCCAGATATGAACGGATTGTGGGCCATCTGCCAGGGCCGGAAATAAATCATCCCGTTGCTTTGACAGGATTGCCTGCCAGCCGGCAGGAAGCAATTGAGCAAGCGGAAAAGAACAATCCGCAAATTCAATCGGCGATATTTCGTGAAAAATCGGCCAAGGAATCCGTGGACGAGATTAGGGGCTTGGAGTTACCGGAAGTTAGTTTAACCGGCAGCGTTTCGTCGTCATGGGAACAATTTCGCGATGGCGATCAGACCGATGAAAGCAGCGCTTTGGTGCAGCTAAGTTTTCCATTTTATCAAGGTGGCGCGGTTATGGCGCGCACCCGCGCTGCTGGCGAAGTGGCCAATCAGCGCCGTCTGCAATTAACCGAAGCGAACAGGGCGGTTGCGGAATTGGCGGGAAGCGCCTGGGATGATTTAGCAACGGCGCGCGCGAATATTGAAGCCTATCAAGCGTCCATCAAAGCGGCGGAGATTGCGCTTGAAGGCGTAAAACAAGAACAAGAGGTGGGATCGCGCACTGTGCTGGATGTATTGGATGCGGAACAAGAATTATTGGATGCGCGCGTCAGTTTGGTTTTGGCGCAACGTAATGAAGTGATCGCTTCTTACGCTTTGTTGGCGGCGGTTGGCCGATTAACCGCCCAGGATCTAAAACTGACCGATGAAATTTACGATCCGATGCAGCATTATAAAAATACCCGCACCCGCTGGTTTGGATATTAAAATTCAGGCTGTTTTTCGTATAAATTATTCTTTAACAGCAACAGAAATTACAAAACTTGTTGAAAAATAATGATAATGCTTGCCTTTCGGCTGGTAATTTGTGTTCTACTATAGTGTATATGATCTACTACTGGCGGTAACATATCGTTGCTGCGCGTTCTGTCGTCCAATACTCGCGTTTTATTTTTTAAGCATAGCCGCATGAGTCAACAAGACAAAGGTCAAGGCGAACCATCTATGGAAGAGATCCTGGCGTCAATCCGCCGGATTATTTCCGATGATGACAAAGACGAAGAACCAGCTATAGAAGAAGCTGCGCAGGATGCTGCTGCCGAAACTGCTGCGCCAGCGGCGGTGACGACACCCGATGCTCCAGTAGCGCCAATCCCGCCCACCGAAAATCCGCAATCACCGCCAGAGCCAATGTCCGATACACCCGCCATGGAAACTGCTCCCTCAGAAACTCCTGCCGAAGAGATAATTGCAGAAGTAGTCGATACGCCGCCGGTTGAAGGCGCGGAAGAATTGGAGTTGACTGAAGTAATCGAAGATACGCCGCAGGAAAAACCAGCGGAACAGCCAGTCTCCGTCGCTAAGCCTGCGCCGGCCGCCGCGCCAAAAAGCGAAGCCTTGGCCGAGGAAGGCCGCAAAGCCTTTTTGAAGGAATCTCCCGGCGCCGTTCCTGCCGTTGTGCCCAAAGAAACGGCGATGGACAGTGATTTTGTTGGGCTAGTGTCACCGCCAATCCGCGAGATTTCCACAAATACGCTGGCGGAGCTTGCCGGGGCTATTCATGCCCGTGGTTTCATGTTAGGAAATGTGTCTATGACCCTAGAAGATTTAATCCGCGATTTAATGCGTCCGCATTTGAAAGACTGGCTGGATAAAAACTTGCCAGGCATTGTCGAACGCATGGTCCGCGCTGAAATTGAACGCATGGCTAACGAAGCCGAAGCGCGTAAAGATTTAATTTAACCTGAAATTAAAGCCCAATTACAAATTGGGATCGATAGACGAAAAAGTAACGATAAGAAATCGTGCCTAAAAATTCATCCACGGCGCGCTTGATGGACAATTCATTGCCGGCATCGCGCCAATAATAATCGTCGCCGCACAAAACGCCGCCGGATTTGATTTTTGGATGCCAGGCACGCAAATCCTGGGCGACGGCTTGATAACTGTGATCGCCGTCGATATATGCCCAATCCAATGATGCATCTTGAATTTTTGCCGCTGCGTCCACCGATGTGTGGCGCATAATTTGCACATTGTTCTGATTGGCAAAACGTTTTGCGACATAATGGTATATATTTTCGATGCCTGCGCCGTCATCCACTTTTTCCATATTGATGCCGGGCGGCAAACCGTGGCGCGCGCCGATCGTGACGATGCCTTCATCGAACTGCCACGGATCGATCAGATATAATCGTTGTGGATCGCGAAAGCGTAAAATCTTTTCGGAAAAATCGCCTTTCCATACGCCGACTTCGGCGCCATTGCTGTTGGCGGGAATGCAATTCAATAATACATAACGCGAACCGGCGGCTTTTTTGAATTCCTTGTCCGTGATGCGGCTGATCCAGTCCTGCAAATAAAGCGGTAACAGGCGCAGTCCGCCGCGATTGCGTTTGGTGTAAAGTTTTTCGAATTTTTGCTGTAATGCTGTGGCCATGGCAGACGCTATAACATGCAAAAGACGGTTTTTCAATTAATTGCAATGTAATCCTGGGCGCTGTATTTAAATCTGATGCCTAAAAAACAGGCCTGTTTACAGCAATCATATCCTTTTCAACTAAAAATATATTGCAAAAAGATATATTTTATGATATATCTATAAGCCATTAAAAAATAATAATATTTTGGAGGATGGGGATGCAAAAGGGTATTTTCGCTGCAGGTGCAGCCGTTATGGTTGCCTGTCTTTCTGGGAATGCAAAAGCTGCTTTTATTAGCTCGGAAACTGTGATGGTATGGGCTCCTAAAACCAGCAATGTCGGCCAGGGCGATCCTGGTTACGATGCGATGAGAAACGTCGTACATGTTAGCTCATCCACGTATGCGGCAATGAGCGTTCCAGGTATCGTAGCCAATGGCATAGCGGATTATCTGGATCTGCCAAAAATTGTCAGTCCTTGGGGGTCAGAACGCCGTCAGACCGTACCAGTTTTTGAAAATGCCCCACGTTTCACTTTTGAATCAGGCGGACCAATTCATGCTGGCGGCGGCGGTGGAAGTGGCGGCGTGCCGCAAGGCCCATCTGTTCCAGCACCGGGCGTATTGGCATTGTTGGGCTTGGGGATCTTGGTTATGGGTGGACGCCGGGCACGTTAATTCGCGGCTATATTCCAACAAAATTGAATTATATTGGCGGTTTTAGGATTTAACGGCTATAAATATTATCCCGATAAATTAACGTTTTTATGGATAATATAATGCCGACCGGTAACGACATTCGTAAGACTTTTCTAGATTTTTTTGCCAAGAACGACCACACCATCGTTCCATCCAGTCCACTTGTGCCGCGCAACGATCCGACCTTGATGTTCGCCAATTCCGGCATGGTGCAATTTAAAAATTATTTCACCGGCGCGGAAAAGACCGATTTAAAACGCGCGACCACCTCGCAAAAATGCGTCCGCGCCGGCGGCAAGCATAATGACCTTGAAAATGTCGGGTATACCGCGCGTCACCATACGTTTTTTGAAATGCTGGGCAATTTTTCGTTCGGCGATTATTTTAAGGAACGCGCGATTGAACTCGCCTGGAATCTTATTACCAAGGAATACGGGATTGACAAAAAACGCCTGTGCGTGACCGTGTTTCACGAAGATAACGAAGCCATTCAATATTGGAAAAAAATCGCCGGTCTAAGCGACGATAAAATTATTCGTATCGCTACATCCGATAATTTCTGGTCGATGGGCGATACCGGCCCGTGCGGTCCATGTTCGGAAATTTTTTACGATCACGGCGATAAAATTGCTGGCGGCCCGCCGGGTTCGCCCGATGCCGATGGCGACCGGTTTGTTGAAATCTGGAATCTGGTATTCATGCAATATGAACAAGTCAGCGCCGATAAACGCATTGCCTTGCCGAAACCGTCTATCGATACCGGCATGGGTTTGGAACGGGTCAGCGCGGTTCTGCAAGGCGTGCATAATAACTATGACACGGATTTGCTGCGCGATTTGGTTACCGCATCGGCGGATATCAGCGGCAAAAAAGCCGAAGGCAAGCAATTGGTTTCCCATCGCGTGATCGCCGATCATTTGCGAGCATCGTCATTCCTGATCGCCGATGGCGTGTTGCCGTCTAACGAATGGCGCCGTTATGTGTTGCGCCGGATCATGCGCCGCGCGATGCGGCATGCGCATATGCTGGGTTGCACCGATCCGCACATGCATAAATTGGTGCCTTCGCTGTTGACGTTGATGGGCACGGCTTATCCAGAATTGGTGCAGGCAAAAGTTTTAATTACCGAAACGCTGAAGATCGAGGAAGAGCGTTTTAAAACCACGCTGGGCAAGGGATTGAAACTGCTGGACGAGGAATTGGCGAAATTGCCAGCATCCGCGAAATTGCCGGGCGATGTGGCGTTCCGTTTATACGACACGTTTGGATTTCCGCTGGATCTAACCCAAGACGTTTTGCGCGCCCAAGACCGCGCGGTCGATACGGCAGGATTCGATTCCGCCATGCAAAAGCAAAAAGAAGATGCGCGCAAGGCCTGGGCCGGATCGGGCGAGGCGGCGGATGAACGCGTTTGGTTCGATATCAAGGAAAAAACCGGCGCGACAGAATTTTTGGGTTACGACACGCTGACCGCCAGCGGCAAAATTACGTCCATAGTCCAAGGCGGCAAGTCGGTCGATAAATTGGCCAAAGGGGCGGAGGCCTGGATCACCGTCAACCAAACGCCATTTTACGGCGAATCGGGCGGCCAGGTCGGCGATACCGGCGAAATGAAAACCGAATCGGGCGCGGTATTGACCGTAACCGACACGCAGAAAAAACTGGGCGATGTGTTCGCGCATTTGGTGAAATCCAACGCCGATGTCAAGGTCGGGGATGCGGTAAATATGATTGTCGACACAGCGCGGCGAAATCAAATCCGCGCGCACCATTCGGCGACGCATTTGCTGCACGAAGCCTTGCGCCAAAAACTGGGCACGCATGTCGCGCAAAAAGGATCTTTGGTTTCGGACGAACGGCTGCGGTTCGATATTTCGCATAACAAACCGATGACGGACGAAGAAATTCTGCATGTCGAAACCGAAGTGAATAAACGTATTGCTGGCAACACCACCGTCAGCACCCGCTTGTTGCCAAAGGATGATGCCGTGGCGCTGGGCGCGATGGCTATGTTCGGCGAAAAATACGCCGATACGGTGCGCGTGATCGGCATGGGCGGCGTCGATCCAGGTGCGAAAAAAGAATATTCGCTGGAATTATGCGGCGGCACGCACGTATCGCGTACCGGCGATATCGGATTTTTCCGCGTGACCTCGGAATCCGCTGTGGCGGCGGGCGTTCGCCGGATCGAAGGTCTGGCTGGCGGGGCTGCGATTGCCTATACCCAAGCCGAGAATAAAATCCTGCAAGGAATCGCCGATACATTAAAGGTGCCAGTGCCGGAATTGCAAAACCGGGTGCAGCAATTGGCCGAAGACCGCAAGCGTTTGGAACGCGAATTGTCCGATTTAAAAAAACAAATGGCATCGGGCGGTTCCGGTGGAGGTTCATCGCCGGATGTGAAGGATGTTGGCGGCATTAAATTTTCCGCGCGGCAAGTGGACGGTATTCCAGCCCGCGATTTGAAATCGATTGCCGATACGATTAAATCGAAATTGGGATCGGGCGTGATTGCGGTGGCCACATCGGACGAAGGCCGTGCGTCGATTGTTATTTCCGTAACGCCGGATTTAACCGCTCGCGTCAGCGCGGTGGATTTGATTAAACTTGCAACGCCAATTTTGGGCGGACAGGGTGGCGGCGGACGGCCAGAAATGGCCCAAGGCGGCGGACCGGATGCCGGAAAAATTGCCGATGCCTTTGCCGCGATTGAAAACGCCTTGCGGCAAAAACAGGCGGCCTAAAATACAGCATATCAAGATATGGATGGGGTTTATCTGGCGGTGATCTAGTTTAAGAAATTCCCCTCCCTTCGGGAGGGGGCAGGGGGAGGGTAAGATTCGGTGATAAACATTTGCCACCGCAATTTCGGATAGACCTTACCCCCCTCCTTATCCTCCCCCAAAGGGGGAGGAAGTATTTCCAGATTCTTATCCATTTATGATTTTAAACGAATTGACTGCTATAGGTTCTTATGACTAAAGATAAAGATTGGAAAAAAAGCGTCGGCAAGCGGCGCAAGGCTGTGCGGGTAAAGAAAAAAACCGGCCAGACCAAATCATCCCACGCCTGGATTTCGCGTCAGGTCAACGATCCTTATGTCGCGGCGGCACAGGAACTGGGCTATCGATCGCGTGCGGCATTCAAATTGCTGCAACTGGATGAAAAATACAAAATCTTGCGGCGCGGGCAAAATGTGCTGGATCTTGGCGCCGCTCCTGGCGGGTGGGTACAAGTCGCGCTGGCAAAAGTCGGTAAGGGAAATTTATTCGGCATCGATTTGCTGCCCATCGATCCTATCGATGGGGCGGAATTAGTCATTGGCGATATGCGCGATGACGCATCGATTGCCAAAGTTACCAGTTATTTCAAAGATGGTGTTGATGTGGTGTTATCCGACATGGCGCCCAATTCGACCGGCGACGCATCGACCGATCATTTGCGCGTGATCGCGCTTGCTGAAATTGCACTAGACGTTGCTGTGCAAGTTTTAAAACCGGATGGCTGGTTCGTGTGCAAATTCTGGCAAGGCGGGGCAGAAGGCGAGTTACGCCAAAAATTGCAAAAACATTTCAAAAAAGCAATCTTCGCCAAACCGGAAGCCAGCCGCAAAGAATCGGCCGAAATGTATTTGGTCGCACAAGGGTTTCGCGACTAAACTGTAATTACCCTCCCCTTGAGGGAGGGTCAAAGTTGCGTAGCAACTTTGGGGTGGGGACTTTCTCTATCCGATTAAGATGATTTATAGTATCTACCACCGTATCCCCACCCCAAAATTTCTGTTGAAATTTTGTGCCCTCCCTCAAGGGGAGGGCAGTAAGTATTTTGTATTTGTTTTTCTTTTTGACTTATTCGTTTTTTTCCTGTATGATCATTAAAAGCTTAATAAATAGGGTATTTAACTACGTGCAAGCAATTTTATTACATAGCCAAGAACTAAGCAGCCTGTTAATGGCCGCTTTGGCTGTTGCTTCCTTGCCTGGTTATTCTTTTAGCTTTTCGCGATTTTTCGGCGCCAGCCGATAATATTCCCCCATTTTTAAGGCCATAAGCGCCCGTCGAATTTAAAAACCCTCCAAAGGGTTATTCATCATTTTTTTATGGAGAATTATTATGCCTGCAACTTGGGAACATCTAACTCCGAAACCTTCGGATTCTAAAGTAGTATCTGGTGCAAAACGCAGCAATCTAGGACCATTACAAACAGTTAGATTGATTGACCGCAGCCGAGGGTCTAATGGCTAAAAAACCAATTCTAAAGAGGCAGGGTACCAAACCACCAGCGCAAAGCGCCACCACAGAAAGGGCGTCTGCAGGCTGTAGGTATAGTTTACACGAGCAGGGTGATCTTGAGCTTGGACCCGGAGCAGGTTCGGATATTGCCGGGCCTGCTGCCAATCCTAGAGTAGTGTCAGATGAATTTGTAAGACTGTATTTAGAATTGCATGGAGGGGCGGTGCGGGACGTGCATTATTAGTGGGAATAGGGCTAAAATCCCCTTAAATACAGCGTATTTTTCACTTTCCTTTTGCTAGGAAATGTGTATAAATGCAGTGCAACTTAAACAAAAATGAATAAGAAAGAAGTTGCACATGTTCTCCGCACCTAAAAAGATTTCGATTACCGAGGCTTTGGCCTTTGACGACGTATTGTTGAAACCGGCGGCATCGAATGTATTGCCTGGCCAAACCAACACCAAATCCCGAATTACCCGTAACATCGAAATCGGCATTCCGATTATTTCATCGGCCATGGATACGGTGACCGAGGCGCGGATGGCGATTGCCATGGCGCAATCGGGCGGACTTGGCATTATTCACCGCAACTTTGCCATCGCCAAACAAGCCGAAGAAGTTCGCCGCGTTAAAAAATTCGAATCCGGCATGGTAATCAATCCGGTTACTATTTTCCCAGACCGCCCGCTTGCCGATGCTTTAAAATTGATGGCGGATGAAGGCATTTCCGGCGTTCCGGTGGTGGAGCCATCGGGCGGAAAGTTGGTTGGCATTCTGACCAACCGCGATGTGCGTTTTGCCACCGATGCCAAACAATTGGTCCGCGAATTGATGACTAAAGATAATTTGGTTACGGTGCGCGAAGGCGTATCGCATGACGAAGCCAAAAAATTGCTGCACAAACACCGTATTGAAAAATTGCTTGTGGTGGACGATCAATATCGCTGCATCGGTTTGATTACGGTCAAGGATATGGAAAAAGCGAATAAATATCCGAACGCGACCAAGGACGAAAAAGGCCGCCTGCGCGTTGGCGCGGCGGTTGGCACCGGCAAGGACGGCATTGAACGCGCCACCGCGTTGATTGATGCGGAGGTTGATATTGTTGTTATTGATACCGCGCACGGCCATTCGGCTGGCGTGATCGAAACCGCGCGGCAAATCCGCAAATTGAATAGTTTTACCCAAATTATCGCCGGTAACGTCGCCACGGCCGATGCAACCAAGGCATTGATCGATGTCGGCGTCGATGCGGTAAAGGTTGGTATTGGTCCGGGTTCAATTTGCACCACGCGTATTGTTGCCGGTGTGGGCGTGCCACAATTTACCGCGATTATGGATTGCGCCGAAATTGGGCATAAACATAATATTCCCGTGATCGCCGATGGCGGTATCCGGTATTCGGGCGATGTGGCCAAGGCGATTGCGGCAGGCGCAGATTGCGTGATGCTGGGTTCGTTGATTGCTGGCACCGATGAAAGCCCGGGCGAAGTATTTTTGTACCAGGGCCGTTCTTATAAATCCTATCGCGGCATGGGATCATTGGGCGCAATGGCGGATGGATCGGCCGACCGGTATTTTCAAAAAGAAGTCGATTCATTGAAATTCGTGCCGGAAGGCGTCGAAGGCATGGTCCCATACAAAGGCTCGGTAGCGCAAGTATTGCACCAATTGACTGGCGGCCTGCGCGCGGCGATGGGATACACCGGACATGCAACGATTCAATCGATGCAGGCAGGATGCGAATTCGTGCGGATTACAGGTTCAGGATTAAAAGAAAGCCACGTGCACGATATTACCATCACCCGCGAAGCACCGAATTATAAGCTGGCGTCATAGTAAGTGTAGAATTTCATGACTCCTTCAGCCCGAATAACGGCGATCATCGACATTCTAAAAGAATTCGAGACTTTCGCGCGTCCCATCGACCGGATTTGCGATGCCTATTTTCGCGCGCGGCGGTTTATCGGCGGCGGAGACCGGCGATTTATTAGCGATCTTGTTTACAAAATCATGCGCCATAAAAGGAAACTGGATTGGTGGATTGGGCAAGGCGGTTTCGGCCTGATGCCTAATGCGCGCACCAATGCGTTGGCGGCACTGGTGTTTTTGGAACGATGGAATATGGATCAAATCGCCGGCGCATTTACCGACGATAAATATGCCAGTGGCGCGTTGAACGAGGTGGAGCAAAAATGGGTGGGGCGATGGGCCAAATCCCCGCCGCAAATTTTATCGGCGGATATGGACGATGCGACGAAATTGGAATGCCCGGCCTGGTTATTGCCAAAGATCCAAGAATATTGGCCCAACTGGCAGGAATTGCTGACAGTCATGCAAACCGAGGCCAGCGTCGATTTGCGGGTGAACAGTTTGCGCGGATTGCGGGATGAAGTGTTTGCGCAAATTTTGGGAGCTTTGCCAGAGGTGGAAAAAACACCATATTCGCCGCTCGGACTGCGATTAAAACAACGCGCCAATCTGGGCAATCTGGAACAATTGAAAGACGGCACGATCGAGGTTCAGGACGAAGGATCGCAATTAATCGCGCTGTTATGCGCGGCGCGGCCGGGAATGTCGGTGCTGGATTATTGCGCGGGCGCGGGCGGTAAGACGCTGGCGCTGGCGGCGGAAATGCAAAACAAGGGCCGCGTTACCGCATGCGACAATCACGATGCACGATTGAAAAAATCGGTACAACGGTTCCGCCGCGCAGGCGTGCATAATCATGAATTGAAACTGCTGGATAAAGATGGCGAAAAATGGCTGTCGCGGCAGCATGGGCGGTTTGACCGCGTGTTGTGTGATGTTCCGTGCAGCGGCACGGGAACCTGGCGCCGCAATCCGGATATGCGGCACCGTTTTAGCGAAAAAGACTTGGCCGAATTGATCGAAGTACAGCAGAATATTTTAAATCAAACCGCGCCGTTGGTAAAATCCGGCGGATGGTTGATTTATTCCACCTGTTCCATTTTGCGCGAAGAAAACGATGCGCAAATCGAACGGTTTTTGGCGGCCCATCCGGAATTTGCATTGGCGGATATTTCCGAACCTTTGTGGGCGTGGAAATTGGCGCCGGATAAGGGGTTTTTGCGCCTTAATCCCGCCGATCACGCTACTGACGGATTTTTTGCGGCGGTGTTGATTAAAGTCGGCAAATAAGCTATTTTATCGCCTTATTTAACAAAGGGAGCCTGATGCAACACGATAAAGTTCTTATTCTGGATTTCGGATCACAAGTTACCCAATTAATTGCACGGCGCGTGCGCGAAGCGGGAGTCTATGCGGAAATCGTTCCCTTTAATACTGATGCGCAAAAAATTAAATCTTATAATCCCAAAGCGGTGATTTTATCGGGTGGCCCCGCTGGCGTTTACGAGCAAAATGCGCCGATGCCGCCGCAAATCGTTTATGATTTGAATGTGCCGGTTTTGGGTATTTGTTATGGCGAACAAGCATTGTGCCATCAGTTGGGCGGCAAGGTGGAACCTGGCGCACAGCACACGCGCGAATTTGGCCGGGCGCAATTGAAAATAGTCGATGACTGCGCGTTGTTCGACGGTGTCTGGCAAAAAGGCAAGGATTACCAAGTTTGGATGAGTCATGGCGACGCCATCACCGCCATTCCATCCGGGTTTAAAACGGTGGGCACCAGCGACGGCGCTCCGTATGCAGCGATTGCCAATGAAAATAAAAGGATTTACGGCGTGCAATTCCACCCGGAAGTAATGCATACGCCGGACGGTTCGAAATTGCTGGGCAATTTTGTTAAAAAAGTCGCGGGTTGTCGCGGCGATTGGACTATGAAGGCGTTCCGCGAAGAAGAAATCGCCAAAATCCGCAAACAAGTTGGCAAGGCGCGAGTGATTTGCGGCCTGTCGGGCGGCGTCGATTCGTCTGTGGCGGCCGTGTTGATTCACGAAGCCATTGGCGATCAATTGACCTGCATTTTTGTGGATCATGGTTTGATGCGCGCGGGGGAGGCAGAGCAAGTCGTTTCTATGTTCCGCGGCAAATATAACATTCCATTGGTGCATGTCGATGCATCGAAACAATTCCTTGGCGCGCTGGCTGGCGTAACAGATCCCGAAGTAAAGCGCAAAACTATCGGCAAATTATTCATCGACGTGTTCGAAGCCGAAGCGAAGAAAATAGGCGGCGTCGAATTCCTGGCCCAAGGCACATTATATCCTGACGTGATCGAATCGGTGTCGTTTAGCGGTGGGCCATCGGTGACAATCAAATCGCATCATAATGTCGGCGGCTTGCCGGAAAAAATGAATTTGAAACTGGTCGAACCATTGCGGGAATTGTTCAAAGACGAAGTTCGTGTTTTAGGCAAAGAATTAGGATTGCCGCCGGAATTTGTCGAACGCCATCCATTTCCAGGCCCAGGTTTGGCGATTCGCGTGCCTGGCGAGATTACGCCGGAGAAATTGGAAATCCTGCGTAACGCCGATAAAGTCTATCTGGATGAAATCCGCAAGGCCGGTTTATATAACGAAATCTGGCAGGCCTTTGCCGTATTGCTGCCTGTAAAAACCGTGGGCGTGATGGGTGATTACAGAACCTATAGTTATGTTTGTGCCTTACGCGCTGTGACATCCACCGATGGCATGACCGCGGATGTTTATCCATTCACCACCGAATTCCTGTCACGCGTTGCAACCCGCATTTGCAACGAAGTCGCCGGCATCAATCGTGTGGTATATGATTATACCTCAAAACCGCCGGGCACTATTGAGTGGGAATAACCACTTGACGAATTGATCTTTAAAGGATACAGTTGTTGCAAAATAACAAAAAAAGTGGCAACAGATGGGTATTTCTGTAACTACATTGCTGGTTCATGAAATCGCACCGCTAAGCGCAAAGCAGCAGACGGTAACGGGTTATTGCGCTTACAAAATTGTATTGAAAGCTATGGGATACGATCCTGGCAAGCAAGAACTGTCTGCTGCGATGTTGATATATTTTGATGCGCAAATCGCCAAATTAAAAAAGCTTGTTGCAGGACAAGAAGATACTCCCACGGCAATCAAGGCTTTGGTAGATGAAGGGGAAATAGAATCGGATGTTACTGTAAAGTCGACCACTACTTTACTTGTACCGGAACCTTTACGCCAAGAAATGAATCTTCCCCAGCACTATGTCGCTGATACCTTGATCGGCGATCTTATTCGCAAAGGGTGTAAATTGCATTCCATTAACGATCAGCCTGCAAACAGAGTCGTAGCGTTCGATTTTTTAAAAAGGGAAGTGCGCGAAGTTTTAGAATTTTGCGATATGGGACCATTGTGCCGTGACCCGAATTTAGGCCCAGCCCTTATTTACATGATCAATGGAGTATATGTCAGTTGGGCGCCGCTATGCAGAAACGAAGAGGGTAAAATAAGAAAAGCGCCGCTTGGCGATGCGGCAGTCAAGCGATTGGAAGAAGCAATCGCGGGGCAGAAGGCAAAGCAAGGCATTCGGCCTTTAATGACTAATACAGCAAATACCTTGGAGACTGCGCAGTTGGCTGCCGATCTTCTGAGAAGGTTGTCCACGGGTAGAATTCTTTCATAAGGCACGATTAAGCAAAAAGCCGGAAGATTTCTTCCGGCTTTTTTATTGATGTGAAATTTATTTAAACCTGCGGTGTTTTCATCGACCGCATCGCCATCAATAATTCGCCCATGGTTTGGCATTGTTTCAAGCGGCGGCGGCGGTGATACAAAACAAATTTGCCTTTTTCCCGGTGCGCGCGGTCGAATTTAATGACCGAATATATTGGGCGCTCGAGCGGATCTTGATAGATCGAGAAGGCAATTAGACCATAACGTTGGTCTAGGGTTGAATGCCGCCACTCTCCGATTTTGGATTTTTCGGCATACAACCCTAGTAACTGATTTAATTCCGTACGGGTGAAATAAGCAGCGGTGTTTTTGCGGCGATGCGCCACAAAATTCAGCACGTTTTCTTCGGACCTTGCTTTTTCCATCACTGCGATCATCCAAATAGATATTCCCCGTTAGATACCAGTCTGCCGTCAATAGGTATCAAATTAGTTAAAAATTGTACTAACCGGCCAGTTCAGGCGCATAAATCGTCATTGCAGCGCACAAAATACTAATTTAATTGCGATTTGCTCTAATTCCAGCATAGCAGTTCTGTGCTTGATTGGTGGGTAAAAAAAGACTAAATAGTTGCAACGTAATAAAAAACTGTGGCTAGGAGAAGAGGCATGGCAGTCGAAACCCCGCTTTGCGATTTTGGGCAAAAACCGTTTGATTTCAAATTGAAAGCCATAGACGGCAAAACCTATGGTTTAAAAGACGTGTCTGGACCAAAAGGCACCTTGGTGATGTTCATTTGCAACCATTGCCCATATGTAAAAGCGATTGTCACGCGCCTGGTACAGGATGTGGCAGAACTGCAAAAAATGGGCGTTGGCGTTATTGCGATTAATTCGAACGATCCGTTGACATATCCGGATGACAGTTTTGAAAACATGAAAGTTTTTGCCGCACAAAATAATTTCAATTTCCCGTATGTGGTCGATGAATCGCAAGCCGTCGCCAAACAATATGGGGCGGTATGCACGCCGGATTTCTTTGGTTATAACGCCAAAGGGGAATTGCAATATCGCGGCCGTTTGGACGCATCGCGTAAAGAAACCGCGCCGGGCGCGCGCCGCGATTTATTGGAAGCATTCAAGGAAATCGTATCGACTGGCAATGGCCCACGTGAACAATTCGCCAGCATGGGCTGTTCGATCAAATGGAAGCAGGAAGCTGCGTAAATAAAAATTAACAAGGAAGAAAACTATGGATTTAATTGACGAAATCAAAGAAGACTTGCGCAGCGAACAAATGCGCCAGGTTTGGAAAAATTATGGCAAGCTGATTATGGCGGCGATTGCCGTTTTGGTGCTGGGCACCGCTTTGACCTCTGGGTACAAGCAATACAGCCAATACCGCGCTTCGAACGATGCGGCTTTGTTTGATCAGGCGGTTGATCTGGCGGATGCCAAGAAAAAAGACGAAGCGTTAAAGCAATTGGCGCAAATTGCCGACGATGCCAGCAGCGGATATAAAACCTTGGCATTGTTTACCCAGGCAAGCATTAAATTCAAAGATGGCGATAAAAAAGGCGCCATCGAGGCGTATGACCAATTGGCGAATGCCGGCGGTATCGATCCAATGTACCGGGAACTTGCTACCATCGACAGCGTGTCGATCCAAATGGATATGGAAGGCGCGAATCTTGATGGTCTAAGCAAACGTTTGGAACCATTGACGGCAACCGGCCGCCCATGGCGTTTTTCGGCGTTGGAATTGCAGGGCCTGATCGCCATGCAAAAAGGCGACAAGGAAAAAGCCAAAAATATTTTCGACCGGATCGCCAAAGATGAAAATTCACCCGTCAGCATGAGAATGCGCGTTCAGCGCGTTGCCACGGTTTTGTCGTATTAATAAGATATCTAGAAGGGGCATTCGCCCCTTCTTTTCATCAATCAAACTTTTTCCCACAAAATTATGAAACGCATTCTAGTTCTTTTATTCGCCATCGTTTTATTGCCGTCTTGCGACGATGATTGGTTTGGCAAAGCAGGCGATCCAATTTTGCCGGGCACCCGCATTCCTATTTTATTGTCGAATAATCCGATTGAACCCGATCCATCTCTGGCGGACGCACAGGTTATTTACCCGCCGGCATCGGCCAATCCAACCTGGCCAATGGCAGGCGGTTATGCGGATCACGTGATGCAGCATCTGGCGTTAAACAAAGATCCGCTGCAAACAATCTGGACGGCGGATATTGGCGATGGTTCGTCGCGCGATGGATATTTGGTGAATCAGCCAGTGGCCGCCGGCGGCAAGGTTTTTACCATCGATGTTTCATCCGAAGTCCGCGCGTTTGATTTGAATACCGGCGCTTTGATCTGGTCGAAAGACCTTGTTCCCGATCAGGAAGACAGCCGTTCGATCGCGAATGGCGGCCTGGCGGTGGACGGAGATATTTTGTATGTAACCACCGGCCTTGCTGAATTGACGGCGATGAATGTGGCGAACGGCGATATTTTGTGGCGCCAACCGGTATCTAGTCCGCTGCGCACCGCGCCAACCGTGGCGGAAGGAAAAATATTGGTAGTGCCGGTCGATAACCGTTTGACAGCGCTAACGGCCAAAGAAGGCAAATTATCGTGGATGTA
The DNA here is from genome assembly GCA_004295055.1 of Alphaproteobacteria bacterium. NCBI lineage: Bacteria > Pseudomonadati > Pseudomonadota > Alphaproteobacteria > Alphaproteobacteria bacterium. The sequence continues at coordinate 41,120 of SHNJ01000030.1, forward strand.
TGAAGGGTTGAATGAATCTGCCGCGTTGCTTGGCGGCGCAAGCCCGGCTATCAGCAATGGTATCGCGCTGGCTACTTTTACCACCGGCGATTTGATCGCATTCGATTTGAAAAAGGGCCGCCCTTTATGGGTAGAAAATCTGTCGCGGGTGCGTCGTGGCGATCTGATGGCGACCATTACGTCGGTTCAGGCCTTGCCGGCAATTCATGATGGTAAAGTCTATGCGATTGGTCACAGCAACCGGATGCTGGCGATCGATTTGCAATCGGGCGAACGGATTTGGGACTTGTCGGTTGGCGGCACCGAAACGCCGTGGGTTACCGACAATTATGTTTACATTATCGATAACAGCAATCATTTGATTTGCGTGGAAATGGCGCGCGGCCTTGTTAAATGGAGCGTCGAGCTGGCGCATAAAGACGATGCGAAAAACGCGCATTATGCCGGACCGGTATTGGCTGGCGGACGTTTGTTTGTTGTCGGTGGCGATGAAAAATTATGGGTGCTGTCGCCGCAAGATGGAAAAGTTATAGGATCTTATGATTTGCCGGGCGTGTCGTCTATTTCCCCGATTGTCGCGGAAAATACATTGTTGGTTTTAACCGACAACGGCAAGCTGGTGGCATTCCGGTAGGCATCAATGACCTTTAAAATCGCCATTGTCGGACGGCCCAATGTTGGCAAGTCAACCTTGTTCAACCGCCTGGTGGGCAGGAAATTGGCGATCGTCCATAACACGCCCGGCGTTACCCGCGACTGGCAAGAAGCGCCAGCGAATTTATTCGGCCATCATTTCATGGCTATCGATACCGCAGGATTGGATGATGGTAAGGGCGATGAATTGGCGCGCCGCATGTCAAAACAAAGTCAGCGTGCGATTGATCAAGCCGATTTGATTTGGTTTGTGGTCGATGGCAAGGTCAGTTTGCAAAACGAAGACCGCACCATTGCCAAGGAATTGCGCAAAAGCGGTAAGCCAATTTTCCTTGTGATCAATAAATGCGAAAATAAAACTGGTCAGGATTGGGCGGAATTTCACCGGCTTGGTTTCAATCCGGCGATTCCGGTATCGGCGGAACATGGGCTGGGTATGGACGAACTCGCCGCGTATTTAGAAGATTATTGTCCGGCCAAACAACTGGTTGCAGAAAAAGACGAATGGGAAGCGGAAGAAACTGAAGAAGTAGAAACCGAAGAGAAATCAGCCAAAGATCGCCGCATTAAACTCGCGATTGTTGGTAAACCGAATGCTGGCAAATCCACTTTGATCAACCAGATGGTTGGCGAAGAAAGATTGCTGACCGGGCCGGAGGCGGGGATTACCCGCGATGCCATCGCGGTGCCGTTCGAATGGCGTGGCAAAAAATTGGAACTGGTCGATACGGCCGGTTTGCGTAAAAAAGCCAAGGTTGTTGAAAAACTGGAACAAATGGCCACGTCCGATACGATTAACGCGATTAACATGGCCGAAGTGGTTTTGTTGGTCCTTGATGTTAGCCAGGGCATTACCCGCCAGGATTTGACTATTGCCGACCTTGCGGCGAACGAAGGCCGGGCAGTGGCAATTGTAATCAATAAATGGGATTTGGTGCGGGATAAGGGTGAAACGATTAATAGCGTAAAAGCGATTGTCGAAAAATCCTTGCCACAAATTGCCGATGCGCCAATTATTTACATTTCTGCTTTGCAATCCAAAAACTTAGACAAAGTATTTAAAGCGGTATTTGAAGTATATGATGTTTGGAACAAACGCATTTCGACTTCGAAATTGAATAATTGGCTAAAAAAGATGGTGGAGGCTTATCCGCCGCCGATGGTTAAAAATAAGCGCCTGAAATTGCGCTATGCGACGCAAATCAAGACGCGGCCGCCGACATTTGTGCTGTTTTGTAATGGCGTTTATGACATGCCGGACAGCTATATTCGCTATATAACCAATAAGATGCGGGATGAATTCGATATGCCCGGCACCCCAATCCGTATTTACCTGCGCCAGGGCGAGAACCCTTATACCAAAGAATAGAAATTTTATTACAATAAATCAATAATTTACAACGGCTAATTTAAAGCATATTCTTAGGAAAATATTGCGGAGGGCGCTATGAATCAGAATTCACCATTTCAAACTGAGCTGAGAGCGGTCAAGAACACTTTATTGGCGTTGGCGGCGATGGCAGGTGCCAGTTGGTTGGGTGTTTCTATGGCCCGAACTTATGCTACGGCAGAAAAATTGGGGCAAACAGAACGCGATGTTCGTGATCAGATCACCCAATGGCAAAATGAGGCGCCTGTATTTTATTACGATACTCCCAAGGGAAAAATTATAATTACCCAATATGGCCCATTAAATGTGGATTTAGGTAGTGTTCCAACCGGGGATCTATGGGCTGATCGCAAAGCATATTTGGAAACAGAAGTTACCATCAATCAGGGATTATATGCCAATAAAATATGCTTTCAAATCCCAGGAAAAGTCCCTTACATAGTGCACCGCCACATACGTTACCGGGATGGTTTTGTGCCGGCGGCTCCAGCGACCATTATGCAGATGTTGGACGGAGACTGGCAAAAATTGTATTTGGCCTTGCAGGGGGAGTGTAATTTTCGCCGGGCGATGAAAATAGAGAATAGGCCTGTTGATCCAGAAGCGGTCAAAGCAATTTTGCAGCCTTTAGCCCCGGTAGGCAAAGAGCATTCGCTCGGAAATGCGCTTGTTTTTCAAGTTTATGCGATAAATGAACGAGGGTCTGCGTGACACAAGAACCCTCAAACAGGGGATTAGATCGACCGCACCGCTGGTATGATCGAACAAAAAATGTATTAGGGGCTGTATTACTGGTTGGAGCATCCACAGTTTTGGCTTTTTCAGCAATTAATTATGTTCATTGCCAGGAATCGGAATCTGAAAAAAGCAAGCAGCGGGTCAATCAAAAGATTAAAGATTGGCGGGATTTGGCATTGGAACGTCAGGTTCGTTACAATACCCCTAATGGCATGATTATTGTTAGAAAATACGATCCGCTGAATATCGATACCGGCCAGATTCCTTGTTCTATGAAATCGAAAGTTGAATATAATAGGTCTAAATATGCAGGCCGTTTAACATTTGAGATTCCAGGTCAAGTCGCATATGTCGGTCGGGATGGTAAAACTAATTATTACAACGACTTTGTTTTAGCGGAACCAAAAGAAATCATAGAGATGCTAGGCGGCGATTGGCAAGGCCTATATCAAGCGGTCAAAAGACGGGAAAAATATCATCATAGTCCAATAGATCCAGAAGAGGTCAAAGCAATTTTGCAGCCTTTAGCCCCGGTAGGCAAAGAGCATTCGCTCGGAAATGCGCTTGTTTTTCAAGTTTACGAGGTCTGTCAGCGGGTCAGGGCCTAAAAATCACTATCCGGACATAACCGTCACGTAGTTATCCCCTAAAAACCGAAAATAAATCAAAGGTTTGTGTTCCGGCTTGGATTTTGCGCGTGGGCAGGGTAAGTTCGCGGCAACCAAAAACAAATATCACGATGTCCCTCGAGCTACTTACATTTTACCTTTTTTCAGCCGTGACGATTTTGTCCGGGCTGATGGTTATTTCGGCGCGTCACCCAGTGCATGCGGTGCTGTGGCTGATTCTTGCGTTTTTCAACGCTGCGGGATTATTCTTGCTGTTGGGCGCGGAATTCCTCGCCATGATTCTGGTGATCGTTTATGTCGGCGCGGTCGCAGTCTTATTCCTGTTTGTCGTGATGATGTTGGATGTGGATTTCGTTGCGCTGCGGCAGGGGTTCTTAAAATATCTGCCTGTTGGGGGCCTGATCGGCGGCATTTTGCTGTGCGAATTGTTGATCGCGGCCAGATTGTTCATTTCCAGTCCGCGTGCCGTCAAGATTGCTGAAATCAATGCGGCAAAACCGGTTGCGGATGGCATGCATAATACCAAGGCATTGGGACAATTGATCTACACCGATTATTTTCTGATTTTCCAGATGGCCGGAATGATTCTGTTGCTGGCGATGATCGGCGCAATCGTTTTGACTTTACGCGAACGCGTGGGCGTGCGCCATCAAGTTATTGCGGAGCAAGTATATCGCAAGCCATCGGAAGCAATGGAAATCAAACAAGTGCCTGTCGGTGTGGGAGTGCGAATCGAATAATGGCTGTTCCTTTGTACCATTACCTGTCGGTTGCAGCGATTTTGTTCGCTATCGGGATTTTTGGTATTTTCTTAAACCGTAAAAATGTCATTGTTATTTTAATGTCGGTCGAATTGATGCTGTTGGCGGTGAATATCAACTTCGTCGCCTTTTCCGCGTATCTGCAAAATTTGACCGGCCAAGTATTTTCGATGTTTATCCTAACCGTTGCCGCGGCCGAAGCCGCCATCGGCCTTGCGATTTTGGTTGTGTTTTTCCGCAACAAGCAAACCATCGCGGTCGAGGATATTAGTGAATTAAAAGGATAGAAAACTTCTATCTTTTAAGGAGTATCTATGTATTTAGCTGCCGTGTTTCTTCCATTGCTTGGCTTTCTGATCGTCGGCATTTTTGGCAACTGGATCGGCGACCGCGCCTCTCAATTGATTACCTGCATTGGCGTTGGTATTGCAGCACTGATTTCTATTAATTTATTTATGCATATCCCAGGATCTGAAACCTTGATCATTCCGGTATTGGATTGGGTCAATTCGGGATCATTGTCTTTTAACTGGGCGTTGCGATTCGATGCGTTGTCGATGGTAATGCTGCTGGTGGTGAATGGCGTATCATTTCTGGTTCATGTTTATTCAGTTGGCTATATGAGCCACGATAAATCCATTCCACGTTTTATGGCGTATTTGTCGTTATTCACCTTCTTTATGCTTATGCTGGTGACTTCCGACAATTTGGCGCAGATGTTTTTCGGCTGGGAAGGGGTCGGATTGGCGTCGTATCTGTTGATCGGTTTCTGGTATGAAAAGCCGGAGGCGAATGCCGCCGCGATCAAGGCATTCGTGGTCAACCGGGTTGGCGATTTCGGATTCGCCCTTGGCATTTTCGGCATATTCATGCTGTTCGATTCGATTACATTCAGTGAAATTTTTGACGCAGCGCCGAAAATGGCGCAAACCCATATCGATTTCTTGGGTTATGACGTTCATGCGATGACTGTGTTGTGCATTCTGTTATTTATCGGCGCGATGGGCAAATCGGCGCAGTTATTGTTGCACACTTGGTTGCCCGATGCGATGGAAGGCCCAACGCCAGTATCCGCATTAATCCACGCCGCGACCATGGTGACCGCCGGCGTATTTTTAGTTTGCCGCATGTCGCCATTATTCGAATTCGCGCCAATGGCGTTGCAAATGGTAACCATTGTCGGTGCATCGACCGCGTTTTTTGCGGCGACAATTGGTTTGGTACAAAACGACATCAAACGCGTGATCGCGTACTCGACTTGCAGCCAGTTGGGTTACATGTTTTTTGCTTGCGGCGTGGGCGCTTATTCCGCCGGTATGTTCCATTTAACCACCCATGCCTTTTTCAAAGCCCTATTGTTCTTATCCGCAGGTTCCGTCATCCACGCGATGAGTGGCGAACAAGATATGCGTAAATATGGCGGTCTGTGGCGCGTGATTCCGATCACCTATGTCATGATCTGGATTGGTAATTTGGCACTGGCCGGTATTCCGCCATTCGCTGGATATTTTTCAAAAGATATGGTGCTGGAGGCCGCTTATGCCGCGCATAGCGGTGTTGGCATGTACGCATTCTGGTTGGGCTTGGCCGCGGCATTCTGTACCGCGTTTTATTCCTGGCGCCTGTTATTAATGACGTTCCACGGCAAGCCGCGCGCCGATGCCGAAACCATGAGTCATGCGCACGAATCGCCTTGGGTAATGTTAGTACCGTTATTGATTCTGGCGGGCGGCGCGATTGCGGCTGGCTGGACGTTAAAAGACGCGTTTATTGGCGAGCATCACGATGTATTCTGGGGCGCGGCAATTTTTATGGGGCCAGGCAATGAAATTCTGGAACATGCGCATCATGTGCCGACTTGGGTTAAAATGTCGCCATTGTTCGCAGGGCTTGCCGGGATTTTGTTGGCTTATTGGTTTTATATGATTCAACCGGCGATTCCAGCTCGTTTGGCTAAAACTTTCCCAGGCGTTTACAACTTCTTGCTGAACAAATGGTATTTTGACGAACTTTACGACAAAATTTTTGTACAGCCTGCCTTGCGTATCGGCCGCAGCCTATGGCTGGGCGGGGATGGGGCGATTATAGATGGGTTAGGCCCCAACGGCATCGCCAGTGTTTCGCAGCGTTTTGCCGGAACATTATCCCGGTTTCAAAGCGGGTTTATGTATCACTATGCATTCGTGATGTTGTGCGGCGTTGCCGGATTTATCAGTTATTTCATTTTGCGTTATTGGTGGAGCTAAGATGTACGGCCTTCCGATCCTTTCGGTTTTGACATTCCTGCCGCTGTTTGGTGCGGTGCTGATTTTCTTGTTGCGTGGCACGCCGGATCAGGTGGAGCGCAATTCGCGCTGGACCGCGCTTTGGACATCCATCATTACCTTCATTCTATCCTTATTAATGTGGCACAATTTTGATGGCGCTAAAGCCGATTACCAGTTCGTAGAAAAGGCGCCGTGGATTTCGTCCTTGGGTATTGATTATCATCTTGGCGTTGACGGTATTTCCATTTTCTTTGTCATTCTATCGGCATTGCTGACCGTCATTTGCGTTATCGCCAGCTGGCAGTCGGTCGAAAAACGCGTGCGCGAATACATGATCGCGTTTCTGATCTTGGAAACTTTTATGATCGGCATGTTCTGCGCACTGGATATGGTTTTGTTTTATTTATTCTTCGAAGGCGTGCTGATTCCGATGTTCTTGATCATCGGCGTATGGGGCGGCGCGCGGCGCGTCTATGCGGCATTTAAGTTCTTTCTGTATACGTTATTAGGTTCCGTATTAATGCTGGTAGCTATGGTGGCGATGTACTGGCATGCGGGTACAACGGATATAACAGTTCTCACCACAACGCAGTTCCCAGTGCCGATGCAGCATTGGCTGTTCCTGGCGTTCTTCGCGTCCTTTGCCGTCAAAATGCCAATGTGGCCGGTGCATACTTGGTTGCCGGACGCGCACGTCGAAGCGCCCACGGGCGGTTCCGTCATTTTGGCCGGTATTTTGCTGAAAATGGGTGGATATGGTTTCTTGCGATTCTCCTTGCCTATGTTCGCCGCTGCCAGCCAGGATTTTGCGCCCTTTATTTTTACTCTCAGTGTAATCGCGGTGATTTATACGTCACTGGTGGCGCTTGCCCAAGAAGACATGAAAAAACTGATCGCCTATTCGTCGGTCGCGCATATGGGTTTTGTAACCATGGGCATTTTTACCTTGAATGTGCAGGGGATCGATGGCGCGATCGTACAAATGCTGTCGCACGGGTTTGTATCTGCCGCTTTGTTCCTTTGCGTTGGCGTTTTATATGACCGGATTCATTCCCGGGAAATAGCGGCCTATGGCGGCGTGGTGGAACGCATGCCGATTTACGCCTTTGTATTTTTGGTATTTACATTAGCCTCGGTTGGATTGCCGGGCACTAGCGGTTTCGTCGGCGAGTTTTTGGCTTTGGCTGGAGCGTATCAAGCGAACAAGTTGGTGGCGATGCTGGCGGCGACAGGCGTGATTTTGGGCGCGGCTTATTCTCTGTGGCTATATCGCCGCGTAGTGTTGGGCAAGCTGGAGAAATTATCGCTGAAAAGCCTGAAAGATTTAAGCTGGCAGGAAATAACTATTTTCGCGCCGTTATTAGTATTGGTGGTGTGGATGGGTGTTTATCCGACCAGTTTCATGAAACCGATGGAGGCGTCGGTGGATAAATTGCTGGCCGATGTGTCGGCGGATTTGAACGCTGCGCCGCCTCGCATGTCAATCTTAGATACTTTATTTCCTGCCGAGTGATGATCATGGAACCTATTACGACTGAATTTTACGATTTTAGACTGATTTTTCCGGAAATAACTTTGGCCATTTTCGCGATCATTGGTTTGATTTTTGGCGTTTATGATAAAAAGCGGGCCTATAACGCGGCCGCACTGATTGCTGTCGTTGGATTTGCCACGGTTGCGTATATGGTGCATTTGACTGACCAATATTTGGTGGCGTTAAAACCGGAATATGTTGCGACCGCATTTAATAATTTATTCCGCTTTGATCCATTCGCCGCCATTATGAAAAGCCTGGTGTTGTTGGGCGGCGCGGTTACGGCAATTTTATCCTGGCGCTATTTGCCTGAACAAAAAGACAATAGGCATGAATTTTACGCGCTTATGATGTTATCCACTCTCGGCATGATGGTAATGCTGTCGGCCAATAATTTCTTGACGCTGTATGTTGGCCTGGAATTGCAAAGCTTGGCCTTATATGTGCTGGCTGCGTTTCATCGCGACAGTGTGCGTTCCACAGAAGCCGGCATCAAATATTTCGTGCTGGGCGCATTGTCGTCCGGCATGCTGTTGTTCGGCATTTCGTTCATTTATGGATTCTCCGGCACGACCGATTTTTATACGGCTGCCCGTATGTTAAGCGGTGTCGACATGAAACACAGCCTTGGCATAGTAACCGGTGTCGTGTTTATGCTAGCGGGATTGGCATTCAAAGTATCGGCGGTGCCGTTCCATATGTGGACGCCGGACGTTTATGAAGGCGCCCCAACGCCTGTAACGGCGTTTTTCGCGGTGGCCCCAAAAATCGCAGCCTTGGGATTGTTGGTGCGTGTATTGGCTGGACCATTATCGACCAGTCCGCATATCTGGCAACAAGTCATCATATTTTTGGCGGCAGCTTCGATGTTGGTCGGCGCGGTAGCGGCTCTGCGTCAAACCAATATTAAACGACTGATGGCTTATAGTTCTATTGGCCATATGGGATTTGTATTGATGGGTATTGCGGCGGCTTCGACCGAAGGCGTCCGGGCATTGACGGCGTATATGATTATTTATGTGATCATGAGTGTTGGCGCATTTGCCTGTATTTTATCCATGCGCCGCGACGGAAAATTGGTTGAGAAAATTTCAGATTTAACGGGTTTGTCGAAGACCAATCCGATTATGGCGCTATGTTTGCTGGTGATTTTGTTCTCTATGGCCGGAATTCCGCCGTTAGCAGGATTCTTTGCCAAGTTTTATGTCATCATCGCCGCCTTGCACAGCAATTTGTACTGGCTGGCGGTTTTCGGCGTCGTAGCCAGCGTAATTTCCGCCTATTATTATTTGAATATCATCAAAATAATGTATTTTGACGATGTCCGCGAAGCACTGGATAAATTTATTCATAGTGAATTGCGTTTGGTAATGGTCGGCAGCGCATTGTTGCTGGCCTTGTTCGTAATTTACCCGGATCCAGTCATGCATTGGTCGGAACGCGCCTCCAGCCTGATTTATTCGGTAGGCGATCTTGGCCGGTAATTCCGCATCCATCCGGCTGCATTACCACGATTCTATCGATTCCACTAATTCCGAGGCGCAGCGGCTATTATCGTCTGGCGAATTGCCGCCTTTTGCCGTTTGCGCGGCTATACAATCGGCTGGCAGGGGACGGCAAGGGCGTATTTGGCAGTCTGTGGAAGGTAATTTATTCTATTCTTTGGCATGTCAACCCGCCGCGCCACTACAAGTCTGGCCGCAACTGTCTTTTATCTCGGCGATTGCCGTATGCGATGTATTGCGGGAAATAATGGGTGGTGTCCATATACAATGCAAGTGGCCAAATGATGTATTATGCAATGGCAAAAAGATTGCCGGGATATTGCTGGAAACGGCGCAGGATAAAAATGACCAGCCCAATTTAATTGTCGGTATTGGCGTGAATGTGATTAGCCATCCCGATCAAACTTCTTATCCAGCGACCTCTATTTTTACAGAAAGCAAAAAAACGGTTGGGGTAAAGCAACTGGCCGAAATGCTGGGTGATAAATTGTGGTTTTATGCCGGGCGCTGGCAAAAAGATGGATTTGCTCAATTTCGCCAAGCCTGGCTGGATCAGGCGGCGTTTAAAGGCCAGAAAATCACGGTTTCCGAGGCTCCCGGCACACCTGATGGCAAATTAAGCGGCATATTCCTTGATTTGCGCGAGGATGGCGCGTTATTATTGGGACTTGAGGAAAATAAGGTTTTGCCTATATTTTCCGGCATAGTGGGAATTTAAAATGTATCATCTCTGTATTGATTCGGGCAATACCAACACCGTGTTCGCGGTTTATGATGGCGAAACCATGCTGGCGTCTTGGCGGATGACGACCGATGTCAATCGCACCGCCGATGAATTTGCGGTTTGGTTGTTGCAATTGTTTGAATTGAAAAATATCGATGCGAAAAAGATTACCGGCGCGATTGTCGCCAACGTCGTGCCGCAAACTGGGCATGCGCTTTATAAATTGTGTGAAACTTATTTTGGCGTGAAACCGTTTTATGTGGGTCAGGAAAACTTCGATCTAGGCATAGCGGTACGGGTGGATACGCCAGAAGAAGTCGGCGCGGATCGTTTGGTCAATGCGGTGGCAGTGATTGATAAATATCCGCTGCCTGCTGTAGTTATCGATTTCGGTACGGCTACCACGTTTGACGTTATTGACGAGCAGGGCAGTTATCTGGGTGGTGTTATCTGCCCAGGCATTAATTTGTCCCTTGATGCCTTGGTCCAAGGGACGGCTAAATTACCGCGTGTGGCGATTGCAAAGCCAAGGCAGGTTATTGGCAAGCGCACTGAAGAAGCGATGCAATCAGGCGCCTATTGGGGTTATGCCGGATTAATTCAAGGGATCTTAGAGAAAATAGAGGATGAGCACGGTAAAAAAATGACGGTGATAGCCACTGGCGGTCTTGCGGGATTTTTTGCCGACGTGATTCCTGATCTGTTTGCAATTGATCGTGATTTAACCTTAAACGGTTTAACCAAATTATATTTCCGCAATGCGCGGGGTATCCGTAACATCAAACTGCGCAGTGTGAAAAGTGGCGTCTGATTTCGATCCTAAAAATTCTGAAGTTTTATATGTGCCGCTGGGTGGCGCCGGTGAAATTGGCCGCAATATGTATTTATACGGCCATGCCGGCAAATGGTTGTTGGTCGACTGCGGTATCAGTTTCGCGCATGACGGTATTCCGGGCATTGATTTGTTGATGTCAGATCCCGAATTTATATTGGAACGCAAAGAATCTTTGGTTGGGATGATTGTCACCCATGCGCACGAAGACCATATCGGCGCCATACCTTATGTCATTGAAGAGCTGGGCTGCCCGATCTATACAACGCGCTTTACCGCCGCGATGATTAAAACAAAACTAGAGGAAACGGGACTAAACCGTAAGGTTAAGACCCATATTATCGAATCCAACCGCGAATTTTCGGTTGGACCGTTCGATTTGCAATTTCTGCCGCTGACCCATTCAATTCCAGACAATCATAGCCTGGTTATTAAAACCAAAATCGGCACTATATTTCATACGGGTGATTGGAAGTTCGATCCGACGCCAGTTATTGGCGAGCCAACGGATTTCCATGCGCTGCATGAACTGGGCGAACGCCGTGTCATGGCCATGATTTGCGATTCGACCAATGTGTTTGAACCGGGCGAAGGCGGATCGGAACAGGCCGTCCGGCAGAGTTTAAAGAAAATTATTGCCGAACAAACCGGCAAGGTTGCAGTAACCTTGTTTGCCAGTAACGTTGCCCGTCTGAAAAGCGTTGCAGAGGCGGCGGAAGCGGCAGACCGGCATGTGGTATTGGCCGGGCGTTCCTTGCACCGCGTCTATGATATCGCCACACAACTGGGGTATATTAAGGAAATTCCTAATCTGATCGACGAAGAACAGGTTGGTTATTTCCCCGACAATAAAATCCTGTTCCTGTGCACTGGTTGCCAGGGCGAGCGTATGTCGGCCATGGATAAAATTGCTGGCGGCATGCATCAGCATATTAAATTGGGCGATGGCGATACGGTTATATTTTCCTCCCGCGAGATCCCAGGCAACGAACTGGCCATACAACAGATACAGAATCGATTGGCGCGTCTGGGCGTGCATATCATCACCGCCGACAGCCACTTTACGCATGTGTCCGGTCACCCATACCGCGATGAATTGACCAAGATGTATCAGTTGATACGCCCTCGCTTAGCGATACCGATGCATGGCGAGTTAAGGCATTTATTGACGCATCAGGAATTGGCACAGAAATGCGGCGTGCGCGATGCGTTGGTTGTTGAAAACGGCGAAGTGATCCGTATTTTGCCAGATCGCAGTGAATATGTGGGTACCATCCCAACGGATGTATTGGCGTTGGATGGCGACCAGTGGATCAGACTTAATTCCGAAGTGTTCAAGGAAAAGCATAAATTCAATTGGAATGGGGCTATGGTGATTTCCGTGGCTTTGGACAAAAAAGGCCAGCTGGTAACCGGGCCAGAAATCAGTTTAATGGGTGTCGTCGAACACGATCAATTGGATCAGGTAACGGAAAATGTAGCGGATGCGGTTGAAGAGTCGCTGAATAAAACATCGAAATCGGAAAGAATAGACGATGCGGCTATGGCGGAAAAAATACGCATCGCGGCGCAACGCGTAGTTCAGGCGGTTTCCGGCAAAAAACCTTTGGGCCGCGTGCATATTTTGCGGGTGTAAAATGCAAACCAACTGGTTTATCGTTTTGACGTCTTATTTTGTGGTTTGGTGGACTGTGTTATTCGCCGTTCTACCGTTCTGGGTGGAACGCGATCCAAACCCGGCCCAAGGGCACGATCCTGGCGCGCCGAAAAATGCGCATATCGGGCGCAAGTTTATGGTTACGTCCATTGTCGCCGCCGTAATTTGGGCGGTATTGTATTACATGGGCACTCATGGGGCCATGGATCGTATGATAGAATGGATAGGGACGGAGCCATGAAAAAAATATTTATAATAGGCGTTCTGGTGTGGTTGGTTTTTCCGGCCTGGGCGGCGGAATTGACTTTAACGACAGATGATTGCGAATATTTTGTTCCGCATACTCCCGATGATGATGTCGCATTTAAACCGGGATTGGATATAAACGGTGATTCTGTAACGCCGGCCGATTTAAACGATAATGCAATTGAACTGCCGCAGAAAATATCAATCCCTATTATTTTACAATTGGAAACCCAGACACAAAATGACCCGCCCGGATCGGTTAAGATAGGCCAATTGGAAAACCAGGCCGGACTGGGCACTTTAACCTATGATACAAAAACACGGCAGTTGTTTTATAGAGACAAATTAGTGTCCGATAGCAGCCGTCAGGCAGTAATAGATGCTTGTAAGGATTTGGATGAAAAGCGGGAAAATAAATCCCGCCACGCATCGCCGCCGGCGGTCGAAAAATGATCTAAGCCGCGCTGGAAGGCATAATCGCGCCTTCGAGATTGGCGCGGTCCAATTTTGCTCCGCTAATATTGCAATCCAGCAGGTTCGCGCCAGACAGATTGGCATCGGTCAGGTCAGCATTGCTTAAGTTGGCTCCGCGCAAGTCGGCGCCAGACAAATCGGCGCCGCTTAGGTTCGTGCCGCTCAAATTGGCAGCCCATATTTTCCCGGTTAGCTTGCCATCGGCGGTTTTAATATTAACCACGCTAAGGCTGCAATTGATCAATTTGGCATGATGCAGATTGGCGCCGGATAGGTTGATTCCGTCCATGGCGGCCATGCGCAAGTCGGCCCCAGATAGATTGGCGCTGGCCAGATCGGTCATAATCAGTTGCGTTTGGAATAATTTGGCGCCGTTCATATCGCACCCAGCCAGGTCCGCGCCGGATAAATCGGAACCGGTCAAATCGATCAGGGCCAGATTCGCTTGCGCCAATTTTGCGCGCTCGCCCTGTTTGCCATTGGTTTTAACCCATAAATAATGGTCTTCCAGGATTTCCTTGATTGTGCGCGGTAGTTTATCGCTGGAATTATGCGCCAGGTTCGGCGTCACTAACGGCTTGCTTATAATCGCACCGGCCAAATTGGCGGTGGCCAGGGTAATTGGATCAATAATCGCGCCGGTTAAATTCGCGCCGGAAAACACGGCACCTTTGACTTGCGCATCCGTTAGGTTTGCGCCGATCAAGTCGGCATTGGTTAAATTGGCATCTTGCAAATTCACGCCGGCGAGATTGGCCCCGCTAAGCGCCGCGCCCTGTAAATTGGCGTTTTGCAGATTCGAATGGGTTAAATCCGCACCGGTCAAATTGGCGTTCTGCAATTGCGCGTTCTGCAAATCGGAGCCGGACAGGGATGTTCGCATCAATGTGGCTGGTTCGCGGTTGGAACTGTACATGACAATGGAGCCGCTGCGCATGTCGGCATCCTGCAAATTGGCACCAAAGAAATTTGCATCGCGAATCTGAGCGCCGCGTAAATTGGCGCGCATCAGATTGCAATAAGAAAAGTCCGCTTTATCCAGGTTGGAACAAAATAAATCGGCGAAACTGAGGTCTGAGCCGTGAAAAGTGGTGTTGCTAAGATTGGAACCGGAAAACTTGGCTGATTTTAAATATCGCTTAGGCAATTTAATGTTGGACAGATCGCAACCGGACAGATTGATCCGTTGTCCGCCAACCTGGTCTTTTAGCCATTTTTCATGGCGATCAATCGCTTCGATAACTTCATTGTGGTCCATAACAGCTTACCATCCATCCACAGTTAATTTGTAAAGCCTCGGCGATCCGGGCTTAGTGAAATCCAGATAAAATTCAAATACGATGCGGTAATATTTCTTGTCGCAAAATTGTTTGATTTTCTGAAACCCGGCAATCGATTCGATCTGCCTTATGTCAACATGGGCTTTCTTTAGGGTTTCTTCAGAAAGCGCAGAATCTTTATGGTCGGTAAGAAAATAATTTACGAATCCATTGCCGCCGCCAGGATCGCGCATGCTGTCGGCGATATCGTCCGCTATGCGGCTCATAATGGCTTTGAATTGCCGATCTAAGGCATCGAGCAGCTCGCTCGTTTCACTTAACGTACCGGATTTTGCGTTTGTCGCAGACATGGGGGCGGCAAGTTCCTTTGCTCGATTTTTAAGCCTAATTGTTTGGAACTCTAGACTTATCATGGAACTCTTAATTATTTTTTAACAGTAAATGTGTATTTGTACTACGCAACTGGGGGGAGTTAGCGGCAAATGTGCCTAACGCCTTGATTTTAAAATAAAGACATAACAGAATCGGCTACCGTGGACACAAATTGGCTGACATTATTGGAACGGCATAAGGATGTATGCGCATTTGTCGCATCCGTTAAGGATGACCGTTTTGTCTTTTCCAAAGTAAATGATACATTTTGCCGGCAATCCGGGCTTGGAAAAGAACAGGTCATTGGCTTTTGTCCGGAAGATTTTTTACTGCCTCATGACGCGGCGACATTGAATTCCAATTTGCGCCTGGCTTGTCAGGCGGAAAATGTTCACACATTTTATGAAAATATGGTGCTGCCTCGTGGCCGCGTATATTGGAATTTCACAGTGCAAGCCGTTCGCACCGGCAAAGGTCAGTTAAAGGAAGTCCTCGGTCTTGCGATGGACCTGACCGATTTGCGCCGTTTGGAACAAGCCTTGCAAGAGGTGGAGCGCAAGAACCGCGCGCTGATTGCGGCTATGCCCGACGCAATTTTTAAAATTAGTTCCGATGGCGTCTTTTTAGATGTTGAAGAGGGCAAAGACACAATTTTAGGCATTCCGCCGGTCCAATTTCTGGGACAAAAAGTGGAAGAGGCAATGCCGGCCGAAGTTGCGGCATCCGCCAGAAAACACATCGACCGGGCCTTTCAAACAAGGCGCACGCAAATGTTCGAATATCAGTTAAATGTAGGCGAAGTTGTTCACGATTTCGAAGTGCGTATCGTATCCATCAACAATGATGAGGCGCTGGCCATTGTGCGCGATATTACGGCGCGCAAAAATATTGAACGCGAATTGCGCGTGGCCAAAGAACAGGCAGAAGTCGCAAGCCAGGCCAAGTCCGCGTTTTTGGCGACCGTTAGCCATGAATTGCGCACGCCGCTGAACGCCATTATCGGTTTTTCCGACGTCATTCGGAATCAGTTGTTGGGTCAGATTAATCAGCCGAGATACAAGGAATATGCGCAGGATATCCATGATTCGGGAACGCATTTACTGGAAATCATCAACGATATTCTGGATCTTTCCAAACTCGAAGCCGGCCGTATGCAGCTTAATGAAGAAATCGTGGATGTAAATTATGTCATTCGCCAGTCGATACATTTGATGGAAGGCAGAATCAATGACGGTAAATTGCAATTAGGAATGAATCTGAATTCCAGCTTGCCGTCTATTGCCGCGGATCGCCGCGTGGTGAAACAGATTTTGATCAATTTGCTGTCCAACTCGGTAAAATTTACGCCCGAAGGCGGTTCAATTACCGTGTCATCGTACGAAGAAACTGCCGGAGGAATTACCATTTGTGTCGAAGATAGCGGCATAGGCATGCGGCCAGAAGATATTCCTATTGCCATGACTCCGTTTGCACAAATAGACTCAACTTTTACGCGGCGTCACCCTGGCACCGGTCTTGGTTTGCCACTTGTAAAATCGCTGGTGGAATTGCATGGCGGCACATTTAAACTGGAAAGCGCTTTGGGCAGGGGAACTAAGGCCTTTATTCATTTCCCGGCATCGCGTTCGCAAAACAAGCAGCAACCCGGCAGCGCCGAAATCGTGTCGATCGCCGAAGTAAAGCGGCCTTAATTTAAAAGCGCCATTTTCTTTGGCCCGTTCAATAAATAACGGTACACAACTAAATTTTCCAGAACCCGGTGAACATAACCGCGCGTTTCGCTGAATGGAATTAATTCGATCCAATCCACCAAATCAATTTCGCCTTTGCGCGGATCGCCATAATCTTGAATCCAGCCATTCACCCGAGAAGGGCCAGCATTATAGGCCGCAATCGCCAGAGTATAATTTTTATCAAATGTAGCCAATTTGCTTTGCAACAACAGCCGGCCCAATGTGACGTTGAATTCCGGCCGATCAATCAGCCATTGCGGCTTAAAGGTAATGTGCAATTGCTTGGCTAGATTTTTGGCGACAACCGGCATCAATTGCATAAGTCCCATCGCGCCCGCGATACTCTTGGCTTTGGGATCGAAACTGCTTTCCTGGCGGATAATGGCGTGTACCAGCGCATCCTCCGGCTCGTCCTGATTGCCGGCTAAGGCGATAATAGGGAATCCGGGCTTGATAATGTTGATATTCTTCAATCGGGACTGCCGGGAAATCATAACCGCCAAATCGCGACGGTTTATGTCGTTGGCGAGATTGATCAGCATGGTCATTTGTTCGGGGTTGTTGGAATTTTCGAATATTTGCTGAATAAATGCATCGGCCGAATCATATTCGCTGTTTAGATATAAAAGCCTTACTACGCGGACAAGATCGTTTTTGTCGAAATCCTGTTGGGCTTGTGGACTTACCCTTACCAGGCCAGGCAAA
Source organism: Alphaproteobacteria bacterium (assembly GCA_004295055.1). Classification (NCBI taxonomy): domain Bacteria; kingdom Pseudomonadati; phylum Pseudomonadota; class Alphaproteobacteria; species Alphaproteobacteria bacterium. The sequence goes on from SHNJ01000030.1 coordinate 58,621, forward strand.
TCGAACGACTGGCCTTCTTCGCCTAAATGTTGACGGGCTATTTGACCGTAAAAAGTTACCGGAAACTTGCTGGCATATCCAAACCAGGTTTTCGCGTATTCGGCATCTTTGGTTTTTTCATATACTTTCGCCAGCCAGTAACAAGCGCGGGCGAGGGCAATTTGCGATGGCGGTTTTTCATAAATATTTTTGAAGTGTTTATAGGCAAGATCCGGGCGATTTAATTTTTGCAATGCCAGCCAGCCGGCTAGAAATTCCGCTTCGACAAACGATACGCCTTCGCTTAGGCCATGTTTAACCGTTATATTATAGGCTGTTTGATAATCTTTGGATTTAATTAAACGCCGTGCCAAAATTTGCCGTTCATCCCACCAGGCTTCGATAGTATTATTATGATCTTTCGGTTGGCGGGACAGGAAATCGATCGCCTGCATGGTTTTGTCCTGATCGCGTTTGGAACGCACAACGGCCAGCATCAATCCCGGCGTGCCACGCAAGGAATCAGGGACTTTATTGTAAAGAGCGCTGGCATTTTTCTTTTCCTGCGCATAGGCGATTTGCGCTTCGGCCAGGGCAGGGAAACCGCGGCCAATAAATTTGCCAAAAGCGCGCGCCATCAAATAATTTTTATTTTCAATAAAAGTATTCAGCCGCCAGATATTATCGGTTTGCGACAAGTAGGTGCGATACTTGTCATAAAACTTAGCTTGGGTGCCTAAGTCGATTATCGCATTGCGCCAATAATCCTGAAGCAGGGGTTTTGCGCGGTCTTCTTGTCCTTTGGCTAGATAGGCTTCGGCCAAACGTTTTTTACCTTCTAATCCGACGGGGGGATTATGATCGAACCAGGAAATGATTTGATCCTGATTCCATTCTGTCGGCAATTGGTATTCCGCCTTGCCTTGAATGCCGCGCATGCCGGGCCAAGCCGGATTGCTGATCATAAACTGGTTTAATTGCTCGAATGTTGGCTGGGTAGCATTGTCTTTTAGGTATCGCCAATATGTATACTTATATAATAATGGATCGCCGATTGGCATAACGGTACGAAAGGCCGATTCCCAGTTGGATGACCGGATATAGCTTAGAACATGGGAGGGCAGGCTGAAATTGCGCGAAGGCTCGTCGCTGATGGGATCTTGTGCAAATGCGGGTACAGGACCTGCAAGTAAAAGGCCAATAACAACCCCTAACATCTTGGTCCATTGGTATAATTTTTTATTGTATCTGGTCATTGAATAATGCGATATTCGGGAGGTCCGAAACAACCTAACAGGTGTTCCATGTTTGAAGGTTATATTACCGCTCTGATTACTCCATTTACAGCCGATGGGAAAGTTGATGAGAAAGCTTATCAACAACTTATTGAAAGGCAAGTCAAGGCCGGAATCAGTGCGATTGTGGCTTGTGGAACCACCGGCGAAACTCCAACCTTGTCCGATGAAGAATATGAACAGGTTTTAACCCTGGCTGTAAAAACGGCCGCAAGCCGGATTCCGGTTATCGGCGGGGCTGGTACAAACAATACGAAAACTACCATTGAATGCACCCAATTGGTGCAGAAATTGGGTTGCAAAGCGGCTTTGATCGCGGCGCCTTATTATAACAAGCCAACACAAGAAGGTTTGTATCAGCATTACAAGGCCGTGCATGACGCAACCAATATTCCGATTCTTTTGTATAACGTGCCGGGACGCAGTGTGGTCGATATTAACGTCGATACTATCGCGCGCCTTGCGAAATTGCCTCGCATTATTGGCATCAAGGAATGTAGTGGGGATGTGAATCGCGTAGTCAAAACCCGCACGGCGACCAGTCCGCAATTTTGTCAATTGACGGGCGACGATGGCATGATTGCGCCATTCCTGGCCCAAGGCGGCGTTGGATGCGTGTCGGTAACATCGAATATCGCGCCGGAATTATGCGTCGATCTTTACAAGGCTTGGAAAAATAAAGATCTGGCTACATTCATGGCGTTAAATGATCGTTTGGTGCCAGTGCATGATGCGATGTTCTGTGAAACCAGCCCGGGTCCGGTTAAATATGCGTCGGCTTTGATGGGGCTGTGTTTAGAAAATTTACGGTTGCCTTTGGCTACGCCAATTGCCGCCGTCAACAAAACCAAAGTTGAAACTGCGCTTGAAAAAGCCGGTATTAAAATAAATAAGTCGAATGTCCAAAGAACCGCGAACGTCTAAAACAATTGTTGAAAATCGCCGTGCGCGGTACGACTATTCGATTATTGATACAATCGAAGCGGGGCTAGTTTTGCTTGGAACCGAAGTGAAATCGCTTCGCGAAGGCGGCGCCAGTCTTTCGGATTCTTATGCCGATCAAAAAGGCGATACGCTATATTTGTTCAATTTGCATATTCCAGAATACAAACCCGCCAATCGGTTCAACCACGAACCGAAACGTGATCGGCAGTTATTGGTGAATAAGCGCGAGTATCAGAAATTAATCGGTTCTATCCGCCGCGATGGAATTACCCTTGTGCCGCTAAGTTTATTTTTCAATAAACGCGGTATCGCGAAATGTTTGCTGGGCCTTGCCAAGGGCAAACGCAAGGAAGATAAGCGCGAAACTATTAAGCAACGCGAATGGGACCGGGAAAAATCCCGCGCCATGAAAAAAAGCTATTAGTTTGTCCTTGCACGCCCATATATGGGCAAAAGTTAACGCTTTATTAAAGAAAAAAACTGCCTCACGCCGTTGTAGTCGTTTCGTCGACTTGTTAATCGGGAATTAAACAATTTGAGCTAATTTATAGGTGAATTAAATGGTCCAAATAATCCAACGAGGGTCCTTTGAAACAGAATTATCTCGATACAATCCAGCTGGTGGAGCGTTTACACAGGCAGTTTCTGGAAGTGCTGAAGAATGAATTAGAGCGCGCGAAAATCGCCGACATCAACAATATTCAAGCCATGATTCTATTTAATATCGGCCAGGACGAAATGACCGTAGGCGATTTGATCGAGCGCGGCTATTATCTTGGTTCCAACGTTTCCTATAACGTTAAAAAAATGGTCGAAAATGGCTATTTGATCCAAGAACGCTCGCATCATGACCGCCGGTCGATCATGATTCGTCTAACCGATAAAGGTTTGGCTTTGTGCCAGCGCATCCATGGCATGTTCGATCGCCATTCGGCTTTGCTGACAAAATCGAAATTGACTCCGGAAGAATTCAAAACGTTGACTGGAATTTTGCGCAAGATGGAGCAATTCTGGACACAGCCAGCGCGCGTTCTGTTGGCCGGTGCCAGCGCCCCAACCGCCGCATAAATCGCCTACGTAGTATATAAAAGGCGCCTTTGGGCGCCTTTTTTGTTGGGGTTTTCTTATAATCACTTTTCAGGGACTAAAAGCTGGGGTACATAGGTGTTCTATGGAATATTTTCTCCAGCAGCTTATAAACGGCTTAACGCTAGGTTCTATTTATGCGCTGATCGCCATCGGCTATACGATGGTGTATGGCATTATAGGCATGATCAATTTCGCGCATGGCGATATTTATATGATTGGCGCCTTTATCGCGCTTGTCAGTTTTTTATTTTTCAGTCCCATGATCGCTTCGTTTGCGGTGCTGCTGCTGATCGTGTTGATTTGCTCGATATTTTTTACGGCTTGCTATGGATTCGCGGTGGAACGGGTGGCGTATAAACGACTTCGTGGTTCATTCCGCTTGGCTCCGTTGATCTCCGCTATCGGCATGTCGATGTTCCTGCAAAATTATGTGCAAGTGATGCAAGGCGCGCGGGTAAAAACATTGCCGCCACAGTTAAATGGAACGATCCAATTATTGCAAAGCGATGAATTCACCGTATCCATCAGCTATATCCAATTGCTGATTATGGGGATGACCGCAGTATTGCTGTATCTGTTCAATCGGGCGATACGCAGCACCACACTGGGCAAAAGGCAGCGCGCGGTGGAACAAGATGCCACCATGGCGGCGATGCTGGGTATTTCGGTGGACCGGACCATTGCAATCACCTTTATTATGGGCGCTGGGCTTGCGGCGATTGCGGGCACGATGGTGACGTTATATTACGGCGTGATTGATTTTTATATTGGTTTTCTTGCTGGCGTAAAGGCGTTTACCGCGGCGGTATTGGGCGGCATTGGATCTTTGCCTGGAGCGGTATTGGGCGGTATTGTGATTGGCCTGATTGAATCATTATTGTCTGCTTATTTCAGTATTGAATATAAAGATGTCGCCGTGTTTGCAACTTTGATTATCGTCTTATTGATCAAGCCAACCGGATTTTTCGGCAAGCCGGAAGTGGAGAAAGTGTAGCCATGCAAACGCTCAATTTCAAAACGCCGATTCGCCAGTCTTTGATTGCCGCTGGCGTCATGTTTTTGCTGGCGTTGCCAATTATCGGATTTAAATTGGAAGAATCGGATGCTGGCTTGATATTGATGACGCGATTTGATTGGGTGTGGCAATCGGTATTCGCTGCGTTTGCGCTGACTTATCTGGCGGCAATCACCGGGCAATATATGGGCCGCCGCCATGCATCTTCTGATGCGGTCAAAATTGCCATTCAAAAAATTCAAAGCAATGGATTGTGGGTCGGGCTGCTCGCCGTCATTGGCGCAGTAGTTTTGCCATTTCTGCCATTTGCCGACCGGTATGTGATTGATCTTGCCACCACCATTTTGATTTATATCATGCTGGGGTGGGGGCTTAATATTGTGGTTGGCTTGGCGGGATTGCTCGACCTTGGCTATGTCGCATTCTATGCCATCGGTGCTTATGCCTATGCGCTGTGCGCGGAATATTTGGGTCTGTCATTTTGGCAATGTTTGCCGATATCCGCGATTGCCGCCGTGTTATTCAGTCTGTTGATTGGCGGACCGGTATTGCGGTTGCGAGGAGATTATTTGGCGATCGTTACGTTGGGATTTGGCGAGATTTTGCGGATTATTCTGATCAATTGGCAGAATTTTACCCATGGCCCCAATGGCGTGACTGGCATTCCGCGGCCAAATTTCTTTGGTCTGATATTTGCACGCGAGGCTCCGGAAGGCACTCAAACATTCCATCAATTTTTTAATTTGGAATATAACACCGAACATCGCTTGATTTATCTTTATTTCCTGATTCTGATTCTGGCTTTGCTGACCAATTTTGTGGCTATGCGCTTGCGGCGTTTGCCATTGGGCCGGGCGTGGGAAGCGATAAAACAAGATGAGATTGCCTGCAAGGCGCTTGGTATAAATCCGGCCAGCATTAAATTATCCGCCTATGCGATTGGCGCGTTGCTGGCGGGAATAGCCGGCGCGTTTTTTGCCACGCGCCAAGGGTTCATCAGCCCGGAAAGTTTCAGTTTCTCGGAAACTGCGATCATTGTGGCAATTGTCGTGTTGGCTGGCGCCGGCAGCCAGATTGGCATTGTGATGGCCGCGATGTTTTTAGTTTTACTGCCGGAATTGGGCCGCGAATTTGCCGATTTCCGCATGTTGTTTTTTGGCGCGGTTATGGTGCTGATTATGTTATGGCGTCCGCGCGGACTGTTTGCGGATCGCACGCCGTCAATTGAAATCGGGGGACAGAAATGACCGCGATTCTAAGCGTTGAAAGTTTGACCATGAAATTCGGCGGTTTGACCGCGGTCGACAGCCTGACTTTCAATGTTAAAGAAAATTCTATTACATCGATCATTGGACCAAATGGCGCGGGAAAAACCACGGTATTTAATTGCATCACCGGATTCTATAAGCCCACATTGGGCGAAATAACCGCGACTAACAACAATGGACGCCATGCGATTCATGCGATGCCGGGATACGATATCGTTCGCAAGGCCGGTATTGCGCGGACGTTTCAAAATATTCGCCTATTTCCACACATGACGGTGTTGGAAAATCTGTTGGTTGCCCAACATAATGATTTAATGCATGCATCCGGTTTTTGTATCAAGGGATTGTTGGGATTGCCATCTTATCGCCGCGCGGAAAAACAAGCGTTAGATCGCGCCAAACATTGGCTGGAAATGGTTGGATTGCTGGAATTTGCCGATATTTTTGCGAGCGGCCTGCCATACGGCGCGCAGCGCCGGTTGGAAATCGCTCGGGCGATGTGCACTTCGCCGCGCATTATTTGTTTGGATGAACCCGCCGCCGGATTGAATCCCAAGGAAACGAATGAATTGAATCAGTTGCTGCTGAAAATTCGCAGAGACTATCAAACTACAGTATTGTTGATCGAACATGACATGCGCGTTGTGATGCAGATATCCGATCATATCGTGGTGTTGGATTACGGCAAAAAAATCAGCGAAGGCGATGCAAAAAAAGTGCAGAATGATCCGAATGTCATTCGCGCTTATTTAGGGGAAGAGCATGCTTGAAATTGAACATCTGCATGTTTATTACCGCAAAATCCACGCGTTGAAGGGATTGTCGCTGTCGGTCAAGCAGGGTGAGATTGTCACGCTGATCGGATCGAATGGCGCAGGCAAATCGACATTGTTAAAATCTCTATTCAATAACCCGCGTGCTGAACGCGGCCACATCCGGTTTATGGACCGCGATATTACTCATGTTCCGACATCCGATATTGCATCCCTCGGTATTGCCATCGTTCCGGAGGGCCGCCGGATTTTTCCAAAAATGACGGTATTGGAAAATTTGGATTTAGGGACGACCGCGATTGGCGGAACCCATTATGAACAAGATTTGGAATATGTGTTGACCATGTTTCCGCGTTTGCGCGAACGGTTAAAACAAAATGGCGGCACTTTATCCGGCGGGGAACAGCAAATGCTGGCGATTGCGCGCGCATTGATGGGAAGACCAAGATTGCTGTTATTGGATGAACCTTCGCTTGGCCTGGCGCCTATTATTATTCAGCAGATCTTTAAAACTATTGAAGACTTAAATAAAAAAGGCATGACCATTTTATTGGTGGAACAAAACGCCAATCAAGCGTTGCGCCTTGCTCATCGTGGCTATGTGATGATGAGTGGTGCCATTACTCTTGCCGGGACAGGCGCAGAATTGCTGGCCAATCCCAGCGTGCGCGCCGCTTATTTAGCGGGGTAATTATTGCGGCCCATGACGTACTTGATCACGTTTATTGGCTATCACCGAAGCCAGGATTGAAACCGCCAGAATCGTAATGACCACCATCAAGGAATGGAACGTTTCGATATGATAAATCGAATGGCCGATAATCATTTTAACGCCAATAAACATTAATACGAATGCAAGACCGGTTTTTAAATAACGGAAAGCGGTAACAAGTCCAGCCAGCATAAAGAACATGCTGCGCAGGCCCAGAATCGCAAATGCGTTGCTGGTGAACACAATGAACGAATCGTGCGTAATGGCCAGAATTGCCGGGATGGAATCAACGGCGAAAATAACGTCGGTAATTGCCACCATTATAAATACCAACAATAGCGGCGTTGCAATACGCTTGTTGCCCTGCATTACGAAATATTGTTGGCCAACATATCCGTCGGTGAATTGAAATGTTTTACGGGCAATTTTTAAAACCGGATTTTGGTTTAAGTCCTTTGGTTTATCGGATGCGACCAGCATTTTTATGCCGGTTACAATCAAGAACGCGCCGAAGATATAAATGACCCAGGCAAATTGTTCGATCAGGGCCACGCCGGCAAAAATCAACAAAAGACGCAATACCAGGGCGAGGGCGATGCCCAGGATTAATACACGGTTCTGCAATTCCGCAGGCACGCCAAAAAACGCGAATATCAGCACAAAGACAAAGACATTGTCGATCGACAGCGAATATTCAATTAAATAACCGGTTAAAAATTCCAGTGCGGTCTTTTCGCCGGCAAATTCATAAATCCCGTAATTAAACAACAGGGCAAGGGCGATCCAGATCGCGCTCCACGTGCAGGCTTCGCGGAAAGTAACCACGTGCGCGGTTTTATGGAAAATACCAAGGTCGAGCGCCAGCATAATCAATATAAAGGCCATAAAGCCCAACCAAAATGTCAAACCGATTTCCATATTTTTTCCTTAATCGCGAGGTAAAATGATACGGTTGATTAATAAAGCCCATCGGTCATTTGTCAATGACATAAGGATAATTTATTGATATAGAGATATTATCAGAATGGAGTTTTCCCATGCGCAGAATAATCCTAGCCCTTGTTTTTCTTGTATTCGCTACGCCAGCTTTTGCCGACACCGTATTGGGCATTGCGGGGCCGTTCACCGGGCAGATGGCCAGTTTTGGTGAACAGTTCAAACGCGGCGCGGATATGGCCGTTTCCGATATCAATGCCAAGGGCGGCGTGTTGGGTCAAAAAATCGCTTTGGCTTATGGCGATGATGCTTGCGATCCTAAACAAGCGGTTGCGGTTGCGAATCAATTGGTGTCGAAAAAAATCGCTGCCGTGATAGGACATTTCTGCTCGGGGTCGTCTATTCCAGCATCCGAGGTTTATGCCGAGGAAAATATTGTGATGGTCTCACCGGGTTCTTCGAATCCGCTTTTTACCGAACGCGGCCTGGGTAATGTGTTTCGTTTATGCGGCCGCGACGATCAGCAAGGGCTGATTGGCGCAGAATATATCGCCAAAAATTATGGATCCGCCAAAGTCGCCATCGTGCATGATCGCAGCGCCTATGGCAAAGGATTGGCCGATGAAGTAAAACGCGTTTTGGCTACCAAGAAAATTACCCCTGCGATGTACGAAGCTATTACGCCAGGCGAAAAGGATTATTCGGCGCTAATTTCTAAAATGAAGGCCGCGCAAATTGAAATCGTATTTTTTGGCGGCTACCATCAAGAGGCCGGGTTGATCGTCCGCCAAGCCAAAGATCAGGCGATGAATTTGAAATTGATGGGTGGCGATGCGTTGGCAACCAAAGAATTTTGGGCCATTACGGGCGATTCTGGCGCGGGTACGCTGATGACCTTTAGCCCCGATCCGCGTACCATGCCCTCGGCAGCGCCGGTGGTGGAACGATTCAAAAAAGCAGGCATCGATCCAGAAGGCTATACCCTCTATACTTATGCCACGATGCAAGTTTTGGCGCAGGCTGCACAAAAAGCAGGATCCTGGAATTCCAATGATCTGTTGAAAATACTGCATAACGGCAAGTTTGATACCGTCATGGGCCCATTGTCTTTTGGCGCAAAAGGCGATGTAAACGCGCCAGGCTATGTCGTATACGAGTGGAAAGGCGGCAAATACGTCTACGCTGCCAACGGGTCATAAAGCTTAAATCTTGGGCACATAGATATCAACAGAATCTAGGGTGGTCTAGGCCCTTGGAAATGCGTGTTAGATCTGCTATTTAACACACATGACCGCAAATAAATCCATTGCCATTGGTTCAGATCATGCCGGATTCGATATGAAGGAAGCCCTAAAGGCTGAATTGACTGGCCTTGGCTATCATGTCGAGGATTTTGGCACTAACAGTATTGATTCGGTGGATTACCCGGATTTTGCCACGCCCGTGGCCAAGGCAGTAAATGCAGGCCAATTTAAAACCGGTCTTTTGATTTGTGGATCGGGGCAGGGCATGGCCATCACCGCCAATAAATTACCCCATGTGCGGGCGGCTTTGTGTCGTAACACTTGGGATGCGGATATGGCACGCAAGCATAATGATGCAAATATCCTGTGCCTGGGTGGCCGTGTGACGGGTGTTGAAGAAGCAAAATTGATTATGCGGGATTTTTTGAATACAGAATTTGAAGGTGGCCGCCACGCCAGCCGAGTTAATAAAATGGCAATTGGGTGTTAAAGTTTCTTAAACTAAAGGATTAATAATGACTGCTATAGGCGCTAAAAAATTAGATAATAATGACAAATTCTTCACTCAAAATTTGGTGGATGCGGATCCGGAAGTATTCGCCACCGCTATGGGCGAATTAAAACGCCAGCAAGACCTGATTGAACTGATCGCATCTGAAAACATTGTATCGAAAGCAGTTCTGCAAGCCTATTACACAGTATTTACCAACAAATATTCCGAAGGCTTGCCGTATAAACGCTATTACGGCGGTCAGGAATTTACGGACCAGGTGGAAACCTTGGCCATCGAACGCGTAACGCGCTTGTTTAATTGTAAATTCGCCAACGTGCAACCCCATTCCGGGGCGCAAGCCAACCAGGCCGTGTTTATGGCCTTTTTACAGCCGGGCGATACATTTCTGGCTATGTCCTTGGCCGAAGGCGGACATTTAACCCACGGGTCTCCCGTCAATCAATCCGGCAAATGGTTCCGCCCTATTGCCTATGGCGTGAATAACCAAGGCCTGATCGATTACAATCAGGTTGAATCCTTGGCCAAAGAACATAAGCCAAAATTGATTATCGCCGGCGGTTCTGCTTATGGCCGGGTTATCGATTTTGCCAAATTCCGCGCAATTGCCGATTCTGTCGGCGCGATGTTGATGGTCGATATGGCCCATTTTGCCGGTCTTGTTGCCGGTGGCGCTTATCCATCGCCAGTGCCGCATGCGCATGTGGTGACGTCGACAACGCACAAGACCTTGCGCGGTCCGCGGGGCGGCGTGATTTTGTCGAATGACGAAGAAATCGCTAAAAAGATTAATTCGGCCGTTTTCCCCGGATTGCAAGGCGGCCCATTGATGCATGTGATTGCGGCCAAGGCGGTCTGTTTTAAAGAGGCGTTACAACCATCATTTAAAATCTATGCCCAGCAAGTCATCGATAATTGCCGCGCCATGGCCGATGTATTGGTGCAGCGTGGTTTGGCGGTGGTATCGGGCGGTACCGATTCGCATTTGGCCTTGATCGATTTACGGCCAAAAAACCTGACTGGCAAAGCGGCGGATGCGTCTCTAGAACATGCCGGGATTACCTGCAATAAGAACATGATTCCGAACGATCCGCAAAAAGCGATGGTAACATCGGGTATTCGCATTGGCTCGGCCGCCGGCACCACCCGCGGTTTTGGCGTCAAAGAATTCCAGATGATTGGCACCTGGATCGCCGATGTGTTGGATGGCCTGTCCAAAAATCCTGAGGATAATAGCAAGGTCGAAAAAGAAGTGCTGGCCAAAGTCAAAGCCTTATGCAAATCTTTCCCGATCTATCCAGATCTGGTCTAAGGATTTTTCATGCGTTGCCCATTTTGCGGCCATAACGATACCCAGGTAAAAGACTCGCGCCCGTCCGATGACAACGCGACGATACGCCGCCGCCGTATTTGCGAAAATTGCGGCGCGCGTTTTACCACGTTTGAACGGGTGCAATTGCGCGAATTGGTGGTGGTCAAGAAAAATGGCCGCCGCGAACCCTTCGACCGTGAAAAGCTGGCGGCGTCTTTTTCCATCGCCTTGCGCAAACGCCCGGTGGAATTGGAACGTATCGAACGGGTGATCAATTCGATCGTTCGCCGTTTGGAAAGCCTGGGCGAATCTGAAATCCCGGCGGAATCGGTCGGCGAAATGGTGATGGACGCATTGGCGAATTTGGATCAAGTCGCCTATGTGCGGTACGCCAGCGTTTACCGTAATTTCCGCGAAGCCACCGATTTCCGCGATTTTGTCGGAAAATTGGGTACGGATGAATAAGGCTGTACTGCATAGTCTAATTTTTATCAAGGATCATATACTCAATCGCCAATTTTGAATTCTTGACATAAGAGTTTAAAAGGGATAAAACATATCCATTAAAAATAAAATATTTTTTTGCCGGAGGATGTGGATTATGACTGCTATAACGACGCCTGTTATCGAAACTTTCCTGTCTTCTCAAAGATGTTGGGTTGAAAATTTTACCATCACGCGTTGGCTAGATTCGAAGCAGCGAAACCCCGGTGATGTCGCTCCTGATAATACCGTTTACGCGGGTATATCCCCGGCGACGTATGCGCCCATGTTTATTATGCCTGATGATTACCCAGAGCTTGTTTGCTGGGGCAAGGCAATTCAAATTATGCAAACTATGGAGCGTCAATATGGATATTTGGGTAGTAAACAAACTTCCGTTATCCAATTGAACAATCCACACAATGATGATGGCGGATGGAGGATGGGTACGCGTGAAGAAGTAATTCAAGTGTTGGCAACCCAAGCTTTACAAGCTGGATTTAAATCGGATGGAAAATATTTAACACTAAGCGAATTTGAACAAGAATCGGCTATTAGCATCTTAAATCATCAGCATAGACCAATGACTTCGGCTGTAAGTATGGCGCTGCCGGTAGGGGATATAAATTTGCGTTTTCTGCGTACCTTGCCACGTTGTATGTTACGATAAGCGCGATTTTATTTGATTAATTTAATCTGCAATTTGTTCGGAGTGAAACGCCTGGATTTCACTTTTCGCCTGCATATTGTAGATATGCTCATTTTGTTTTAAATTATATTCTTACATTCTCAATAAACAGATCGAATATTCAACAAATTAGCAAATGCCAATTCGCCCGGCTGACTTGCAATATATGGAAGTTGCTTTAAATCTAAGCCTTTCCAACTTAGGCCATACATGGCCGAATCCCTGCGTTGGGTGCGTGATTGCGCGCGATAATCAAATCGTCGGACGCGGGGCGACGGCGCCTGGCGGTAGGCCGCATGCGGAAACGATTGCCTTGGCTAAGGCTGGCGCTGCGGCGCAAGGCGCAACCGCCTATGTCACATTGGAGCCTTGTTCGCATCACGGCAAAACGCCGCCTTGTGTCGATGCGTTAATTGCATCGGGAATTAAACGCGTAGTGATCGCAGCGGTCGATCCCGATCCACGCGTGGTTGGGCAGGGGATTGCGCGATTGAAGCAAGCTGGTATTGAAGTCGTGGTTGGTGTTGGCGAAGCAGAAGCCAGCAATATTCACGCCGGATTTTTTAAAGCAGTAAGAACTGGCATGCCGCTGGTGACGTTAAAATTGGCAACGACCAGAAATGGATTTTTGGATACGTCCACATTGGGGCGGCGGTGGATTACATCGCAAACGGCGCGGGATCACACGCATTTTCTGCGCGCGCAATATGATGCGATATTGGTGGGTATTGGCACGGTGTTGGCGGATGATCCGATGCTAAATGTGCGTTTGCCGGGATATAAACATCGCTCGCCAGTGCGGGTGATTATAGATTCCCAATTACGTTTGCCACCCGAAAGTAATATCGTCAAAACCGCGCATGACTATAAGACCTTAATTGTCACGGTATCCAAAGATTCGACGAAAATAAAGTCTCTGCGTGAAGCAGGGGTGGATATTTTGGAATCCGATTCCATGGAGTTAGCTTGGATTTTGGTGCAATTATACCGCGATGCGGGGATTACACGGGTATTGGTGGAAGGCGGGTTCGAAGTTGCGAAATCAACCATGGGAAATGGCTTGGCAGACCGGATTTATTGGTATCGCAATCATTTAGCGGCCGGAGCAAAAGCCCGGTTTAACGTGCAGGATTTAGGGTTGGAGCCGCAGCCTTATTTCCTTGATTATGCGCTGGATTCGGTTAAAAGGTTTCCTTGCGATGAATTGAGTCTATATAAAAAGCTGCCCTCCCCTTGAGGGAGGGCGCAAAAATGCGTTAGCATTTTTGGGGTGGGGTTAGGCCACAGAACTTGACCCCACCCCAAAGCCGCTTCGCGTCTTTGACCCTCCCTCAAGGGGAGGATAACAAAAAAAGGTAAAACATGTTTTCCGGCATTATCACCGATTTGGGTCAGATTCGCCAAATCCGCAAACAAGCGGATTGGGAGATCGAAATTGCGACCAAATTGCCGATGGAAAAAATTAAAATTGGCGATTCTATCGCTTGTTCCGGCGTGTGCCTGACCGTGACCAAAAAAACCGCCGATAGTTTTTTTATCGAAGCATCCAAGGAAACGATTGATCGCACCACGGTGCAATATTGGGCACAGGGCGGGGCGCTGAATTTAGAAACCTCTTTGCGCTTAGGCGATTCCATTAATGGGCATTTGGTTTATGGCCATGTGGATGGAATCGCGGAAATAAAGGCAATTATGCCGGTTGGCGCATCGCACAAGGTGACTATGCAAATCCCCGCGAATCTGGCAAAATATATCGTGTTTAAGGGGTCGGTAACGGTCAATGGAATATCCCTGACCATTAACGAAGTCCGGGGCAATGAATTCGATGTGAACATCATCCCGCATACATGGCAAGTGACCGATTTCCGGCACTTGGCGGTTGGCGGCAAAGTAAACGTCGAAGTCGATATGATCGCCCGTTATGTCGAAAGAATTTTAAATCATAAGGCCGCGTAAATGAACAAACCAAAAGCCAATCTGCATGTTGTTAAATCGGATGAACCCGCGATTCGTTTGCATTCGATTGATGAAATTTTGACCGATTTGAAACGCGGCAAAATGGTCGTAATCGTCGATGACGAAGACCGCGAGAACGAAGGCGATTTGATTATCCCAGCGCAGACCATCACGCCAGAGGCGATCAATTTCATGACCAAGTTCGGCCGTGGGTTAATTTGTTTGCCAATTACATCCGGCCGCGTGCGCGATCTGGGCTTGCCGATGATGCCCAAACACAATGTTGGCGAAGATTCAACCGCATTCACCGTTTCTATCGAAGCGCGCGAAGGCGTCACGACCGGCATCTCGTCCGCCGACCGGGCGCATACAATTCAGGTTGCTTGTGATCCCGCGAAATGCCGCGACGATATCGTAACGCCAGGGCATATTTTCCCGCTGGTCGCCAAGGATGGCGGCGTGTTGGTTCGCGCTGGCCATACCGAAGCCACCGTGGATTTGGCGCGTTTGGCCGGGTTTCATCCCGCCGGTGTTTTATGCGAAATTTTGAACGACGATGGCAGTATGGCGCGTTTGCCGGATCTGGTTGGATTCGCCGCGCAGCATGATTTGAAATTGGGATCAATTGCGGATTTAATTTCCTATCGCTTGCGCACCGAATCATTGGTTGAACGTTTGAACAAAAACAAAATCGTCAGCCTGTATGGCGGCGAATTTGAATTGATTACTTATCGCAATAAAATTTCGAACGCAGAACATTATGTTCTGCAAAAAGGCGATATTACCAAGGCGCAAGCGCAAGGCGAATCGGTGCATGTTCGCGTGCATCGTTTCGATGTATTCGATGATTTGTTCGGCAGTTTGAACGAAGGCCGCGGCGGATTATTGCAAACCGCGATGCAGAAAATTTCCGATGTTGGTTGTGGCGCGCTGGTATTGCTGCGCGACCAAGATTATATGTTGGGCCCACACACGCCGCATCAAAACAGCGCGCAAACTCTGCGCACTTATGGCATCGGCGCGCAGATTATCAAGGATCTGGGCATCAAAAAAATGACCCTGCTAACCAATCATCCAAAATCGCTTAAGGCGCTGGAAGGCTATGATATCGAAATCACCGATCAGATTCCAATTGAAACAGGCCAGGCATGAGTAAGCGGGTTTTAATCGTCGAAGCGCGTTTTTATGCCGACATCGCCGATATGATGTTCGACGCGGCGGCGGACGTTTTAAAAAAAAGCGCTATCCAATTTGACCGTATTTCGTTGCCGGGCTCGTTCGAATTGGCGCCGGCCATTGCCATGGCCGCGCAGACCGGAAAATATGATGGTTATCTTGCGCTTGGATGCGTGATTAAAGGCGAAACCAATCATTTTGAACTGGTTTGCAACGAAGCCGCGCGCGCGATTCAAAATTTATCGGTGGAACGGCAATTGCCCATCGGTTTTGGATTGATTACCGCGTATAATGATGAACAAGCCTGGGCCAGAGCCCGGGTGGATGGCGAAAATTACGGCGGCCGCGCTGCGGCGGCCTGTTTACGGATGATGGAATTGAAAGCGGGTTTTCAAGCTCCATCTGCTAAATTAAAAGTTAGCAATTAATAGTTCTTAATATGACTTTTGCATTGAAACAAAATATGACCGAATCTCCTAAAAAACGCACCTTATCGCGTCTGGCCGCGGTGCAAGCCATGTACCAACAAACCGTAACCGGAATGGTTGCAGGGGATGTCGTGGAACAATTTCAGTCGCATAATTTTAAACAAACAATGGAAGACATTTCATTGAGCGATCTGGACCGCGAATTGTTCAACGATCTGATGCTAGGCGCCAGTGCGCGATTGGTCGATATCGATAAGATGATCGAATCGAATTTGGCTGAAGGCTGGACGATTAAACGCATCGATCCGTTGCTACACGCTATTTTACGTTGCGCCGTATACGAATTATGGTGCCGCACCGATATCCCGCCAAAGGTCAGCATTAGCGAATATGTATCGCTGACCGCCGATTTTTATGATGGTTCCGAACCCGGATTCGTCAACGGTATCCTGGATAAAATTGCCGGACATTTGCGCGAACCAACCAAAAGCGTGAAGTAGCCATTTTTGACTTTATCGGCCGATCACGCCATATTGTTTGGGCGTGATTCATGAAAGAATTCTCCCTTATTGATAAATATTTCCGCCCTTTAACCCGTGATTTTACGGGCGCGCTGGAGTTGCGCGACGATGCGGGAT
This sequence comes from Alphaproteobacteria bacterium, assembly GCA_004295055.1. Lineage (NCBI taxonomy): Bacteria > Pseudomonadati > Pseudomonadota > Alphaproteobacteria > Alphaproteobacteria bacterium. Next base: position 75,069 of record SHNJ01000030.1, read on the forward strand.
ATTTGACGGTGCCTGCCGGGCAGGAATTGGTTGTTACCAAAGATCTGCTGCTAGAAGATGTGCATTTTTTCGGCGATGATGATCCTGGCCTGATCGCGCAAAAATCGCTGCGTGTCAATCTGTCGGATTTAGCCGCTAAGGGCGCGAGGCCATTGGCGTACAGCCTGGGTTTGGTTTTGCCGTTGAACCGATGGGAAGGCGTGAACGATTCCTGGCTGGCGCAATTCGCCAAAGGCCTAGAAAAAGACCAGAAACAATTTGGGATTTCGCTGCTTGGTGGTGACACAACATCCGGCGATCAATTGACAATTTCTATTGCTGCATATGGATTAATTCCTAACGGGCGGCGAATATTGCGCGGCGGCGCGAAGCCGGGCGATATTGTTTTTACAACCGGAACTATCGGCGATGCCGGCGCGGTGCTGTATTTAAAACGCAAAAAAATGAATGTGCCGCCGGAATTGATGCAACGGTATTTATTACCTCAACCGCGTTTGGGCCTGATTGAAAAACTGCGCGAGGCGGGGGCGGTCAACGCCGCTATCGACGTTTCCGATGGATTAATGGCGGATTTACGGCATATTTTGGACGCATCGGGTACAGGGGGTAAATTATATCTAAAACAAATGCCAGTCTCGCCGCAGGCACAAGATTTTATTAATCATTTTAACGTACCATTAGAGTCACTGGCCGGTATGGGCGACGATTATGAAATTGTCTTTACGTCTCCCGTATCTGTGCAAAAACAGGTACAAGAAATTGCAAACAGTTTGAATATTCCTGTTCAGGCAATCGGCGAGATTACAGTGGAAAAAGAATATCGAATTTTTAATGGGCAAGGGCAAAAGATTCAGCCCATCAAATTAGGATACGAACATTAAATGAATCGTCATTTAAAAATACTAGGTTTGATATTACTGCTGGCCGTTATTGCCGCAAAACCGGCATTGGTTTGGGCGGAAGAAGCCGCGGCTGAAGCCGGTGCAGAAGGCGGCGAGGGCGGCGGTGAAAAAGCGCCCGTCGCCGAAAGTAAAAAGAACATTATCGAAGGCGATCCCGGCAGCCCGTCGTTAAAAGGCCCCTATATCGAATTGAAACAAATGAATGTCGTCGCGATTTATCGCGGCGTACCCGTGCGGCATATGAACTATATTTTGGTTCTTGAAATGCCGGATATGGAAGAATACAGGTTCGTGTTGCAAAGAATTGAAATTTTGCGGTCGGCCATGGTCGAAGAATTGCATGTGATTGGATCGTCGCAAAAAGGCGCGTTGCTCAAAGATTATGACTTTATTAAAGATAGATTGTTAAAGGTTGCGGACAAAACTGTTGGCCAAGGCCACGTAAAATCAGTTTTGATTAAATCCACCGCCGGACGAAACTTGCCTGAATTTTATACCGTTCCGAAAAAATAATTTAAGCCGCGCGAGTCATCGCCGCCAGTACAAGGGCTTCAATAGCTTGCGGGGACAGTACCGTACCCATGGGGGAATCGGCAGAGTCAAGCTCAACCATCCCAACGGGAACGGTGTGATCGCCAGTATTAACTTGCTGGACGAAAGTAACCGCAGCCACCTGGGCGCTGTAACCAGGTACAGCTGGATTCATGGCCACCACTTGCCCGGTTTGCATGGCGGCAGCATCTGAAATGACCTTGTAAAACTTATTTTTCATTTTTTTGTCCTACCTATCAGTAAAATATAAGATTAATAAGGCTTTTCGTAAATCCCTTTTTGGATACATATCTTAACGCCTCCAGGCTTGATATAAAGGTCTATTTCTGGCATAACATCCGCTTGTTTTTTAAACCAAGTTATTGAAGGTTAATAAGAATTTAGATTTAATTCCCAAGTCTGATCCAAATAAAAAATACGAAAGGAAGATACTATGTTGAATGCAGCTAATTTAGAATGGCTGGTTATTTTTTGCGGCGTGATGGCGGTGCTGTATGGCGCCATTGTCACCCGTTCGATCGTTGGCTTGCCAGTAACGGATGACCGCATGCGGACTGTTGCCGCTGCCATCCATGAAGGCGCGCTGGCTTATTTGAACCGCCAATACCGCACCATCGCGATGGTCGGCATCGTCATTGGCGTGATTCTGGCCTATTTGCTAGGCACCTATGTGGCGATCGGCTTTGCCATCGGCGCTGTATGCTCGGCCGCTGCAGGATTCATCGGCATGCACGTATCGGTGCGCGCGAACGTACGCACCGCAGAAGCGGCCAAAAAAGGCCTCGCCACCGCATTGAATGTGGCATTCCGCGCGGGCGCAATCACCGGTTTGTTGGTGGTTGGTTTGGGCTTGCTGGGCGTTGCTTCCTATTATTTTTACTTGAAATATAACCTGCCAGCTTCGGATGTTAAAACCCGTACCATTATCGATGCGCTGGTGGCCTTGTCGTTTGGATCGTCGTTGATTTCGATCTTCGCGCGCTTGGGCGGCGGTATTTTCACCAAAGGCGCGGACGTAGGCGCGGATTTGGTCGGTAAAGTCGAAGCCGGGATTCCGGAAGATGATCCAAGAAACCCAGCCGTGATTGCCGACAACGTTGGCGATAACGTCGGCGATTGTGCCGGCATGGCGGCTGATTTGTTCGAAACCTATGCCGTTACCGTGGTTGCAACCATGTTGTTGGCGACGATTTCGTTCGGCGTTGATTTGCAATCGACCATGATGCTGTACCCATTGGTAATCGGCGCGGTATGTATTATCGCATCGGTGATCGGTACCGTGTTCGTGCGTTTGGGCAAAGATAACAATATCATGAAAGCCTTGTACAAAGGTTTGGTCGCAACCGGCATTTTGTCGGCAATTGCGATTTATTGGTTCACCAACCAAATGTTCGGCGGACTGGACAGCCAGTTGATGATGGCCGACGGCACCCAAATCCAAGTGAAAAACCTGATCAGCTGTTCGTTCATCGGTTTGCTGGTCACCGGTTTGATGGTTTGGATTACCGAATATTACACCGCCAAAGAATACCGTCCGGTGAAATCGATCGCGCAAGCATCGACCACGGGGCACGGCACTAACGTGATTCAAGGCTTGGCCGTTTCGATGGAAGCGACCGCGTTCCCAGTGATCGTTATTGCCGCCGGTATTATTACATCCTATCTGAACGCCGGTTTGTTCGGCGTTTCGATCGCTGCGACCACCATGTTGGCTTTGGCCGGTATGATCGTCGCCTTGGATGCTTATGGCCCGGTAACGGATAACGCTGGCGGTATTGCCGAAATGTCGGGCTTGCCAAAAGACGTGCGCGTGACCACCGATGCTTTGGATGCGGTTGGCAACACCACCAAAGCGGTAACCAAAGGTTACGCCATCGGCTCGGCCGGTTTGGCGGCGCTGGTTCTGTTTGCGGCTTATACCCAAGACATCAAGCATTTCTTTGGTGGCATGCAAGTGAACTTCACTTTGGAAAACCCGTATGTCGTGATCGGTTTGTTCATTGGCGGCATGTTGCCGTATTTGTTCGGCGCAATGTCGATGATGGCGGTTGGCCGAGCAGCCGGTTCGGTTGTGGTCGAAGTTCGCCGTCAGTTCAAGGAAATGCCAGGCATCATGCAAGGCAAAACCAAGCCGGATTATGGCCGCGCGGTTGACATGTTGACCAAATCGGCAATCCGCGAAATGATCGTTCCATCGCTGTTGCCGGTATTGGCGCCAGTTGTGGTTTATAACGCGGTTAACAGCTTCGCCGGTCAGGAACAAGCGTTTGCAACCGTCGGCGCATTGCTGATGGGTACGATCGTAACCGGCTTGTTCGTCGCTATCTCGATGACCTCGGGCGGCGGCGCATGGGATAACGCCAAGAAATATATCGAAGATGGCAATCATGGCGGTAAAGGTTCGGATGCCCACAAGGCGGCCGTAACCGGCGACACTGTCGGCGATCCGTACAAGGATACGGCAGGTCCAGCCGTTAATCCGATGATTAAAATCATCAATATCGTGGCATTGTTGATGCTGGCCGCTTTGGCTGCATAAGCTATCTGCGATTTGCGAAATGAAAAGGCGGCTTTAATAGCCGCCTTTTTTATTGCCTTAAAATTGTTTACCAAAAAGATATTATTTGTTATTTTAAAACAAAGGCAGGGTAAGTATTGTGAATTTAGACTTGCAAGCAATAGAAGAGGGAAGGCGAACGGCTGCGCTGCAACAAGTCCAAAAATTTTGGGAAGCGGTGCAACAAGACGCCACATTAAGCCGTTTGCAAGAACTGGGCAATCTGCTGTCTTATACGGATGACGGATTTTCGGGATTAAAGCCTGTCGATCCAGTTCAAATCGGGTCTGAAAAATATGGTAAATTAAAAGCGGCTTGCATTGAATACGCCAAAGACCGATTTGCGTTGTTATTGCTATTTAAAGACAATACGCAAGGATTCTCCGATACGGATGCGCATAAGACGGTTAAAAAAATAAAATGGTTATTGTATACAGCGCAGACCGATTATTCCGTTCTTGTGCAAGGGCAATCCGATGAAAATGTTAAAGCCGTTATCCAAGATGTGCTGAGAATGACACTTGTTTATACAATTCGCGGCTGTTTGTCAGGATGTTATGCCGAAACTAATTTTGCAAAACCTTCTTGCTTTACGACTATTTTACCAAAATCTTTGGATCAGTTACAGATCGAGCATGCGGATACAGATTATCGGTTGATTGATCCTTTGGAAAAAATTCCTTCGGATCAAATGAAGACAATCGTTCATAATATAAAAGATCGCAAACCGGATATCGCCACGCTCGATTTCATATATAGCCGTTTTTATGATCCCAAAAAACCGGACCATAAAAATTTAGCCAGATTTATGCTGCAACAAGCGGACACATTGGGATTTAGTCTTGCTCATTTGCCAAGTATGGGGGGCTTAATGGAGCCGGATAAAGCCTATGGGCTTATAGGTGACGTTATGGAATTAAGATTTGATGCGCTGGCCCAAAAAGCAAATGCGGCGATTGGAACTTATGCCGGTGGCCGCGCTTCAAAATAAACCGCAGTTATTTGCCGTTATTGACACCCTCGCGGCCGCTGAAACGGCCGATATTGCCCAACATTTGTTGCATGATTGTCAGCTGGCTTTCAGAAGACGGGGTGGTTTGATCAACGGTTTTGACGAAATCGGCATCGTTTAGATCTTTGTAATCGATAGCCTGGACGATACCGCCCTTGTCAAAATGGACGATGACAATATTCTGTTGCTTGATTTTTGGTTTGCGAAACGCCCAGGTTTCGGTCTTCTGGCTGATGTAATACCAAGTTAAATCGCCAAAGGTACTGGTGGCGCCGGGGCTACCAAGAACAGAAGAAACATCGGTGATCGAGGATTTTCCGATTTCAATTTGCTTGATTTTATCGGGATCAACCATTACGCCGCGGTCATCTACGTTGGTCGCGCAGGCGGCCAAGGATAAGATAACAAACAAAGCGAATAGGAAAAGAATTTTTGAATGCATTGGTGTAGGGATAGACGATTTCGAAAGGCAAGGCAATCGGGTACTTTGTCCATTTGAAAAAAATAATTCCCCTCCCTTTGGGAGGGGTAAGGGGAGGGTTAGGCCTGGCGGTGCAAACATTGACCGCAGCGATTACAAAAAGACCTTACCCCCACCTAACCTCCCCCAAAGGGGGAGGAATTTAAAAATATTGTTTTTACCAAACCCAGTACTGACAATTGTTAAGTTATGATTAGGAAGTATTTAACCCTATTTACTAATTACCAATTTCTGATTACTACTGGATTATGTTTTCCATAGCTATTACTAAACGTCAGCGGCAATTGCGCGACGCCGCATTCGATCTTTACTGTAAATCCGTCGATCAGGCACGGAACGAATATCTATATTCCGAATGCCAAGTGCCAGATACGGTGGATGGCCGTTTTGATTTGATCGTTTTGCATTTATTTATAATTATCCACGCCACCCAAAAATTTTCCGACCGTAACAGTGCCGACTTACAGCAAAAATTGTTTGATACATTGTTTTGGGACATGGATCGCAATTTACGCGAAATGGGTGCGGGAGATTTGGGCGTGCCCCGCCGTATCAAGGCAATGATGCTGGCTTTCAATGGGCGTTGTCATGCCTATGCCGAAGCTTTGCAGACTGGCAATAACGAGGCTTTGATTGGAGCATTGCTAAAAAATGTTTATCGCGACGATAAGACGGTGAACCGGGCATCTGTTGAGAAGCTTGCCTTGTATTTACAGGCTCAGTTGGCCCATTTAAAAGCCTTTAATTCCGCCGATTTTTGGGATGGGACCGCCCAATTTCAGCCATTTCCCCAGAAATTAGCCTAAATCTGTTTATCCTATTGCGTTGGATAGAGTTTTCGGCTAAATAGGGCGCTTCGTTTTGCCGTACCGCAACAGGCAAAATAGTGTGAGTGCGTAGCTCAGCGGTAGAGCATCTGACTTTTAATCAGAGGGTCGAGGGTTCGACCCCCTCCGCGCTCACCACCCTACGCCCATCAAAACAAATATTAAGTCCTAGGGTTGTCCGGCGTAGCTCGGCACGAGCGAAGACGGACTGATCGGGCAAAGGCTACGGCTGGCAAGCCCCCCTATAACACACCTCTCTTTATCCATTATTTATGGGCATTTTTGGCGTTTTTTATATTTCCTATTATAATATTTCCCATCTCCACTATCATGACTAATAAAGATACAATTTTTTATAGGGCCTTATTTTTATAGAGTTTTTTGTTGCCTAACTGTTCTTTTTAAGATATAAATTTTCCCCAGTGCTAAATGGTAAAAATTGGCACAAAAAAATTACAGGGCAAAAGTTAATAGTCTTAAATGGAGGAAAAGGGTCATGGCTAATTCGAATTATAAAGTAGTTACTGGTGCGGCAGCGGTATTCGCGGCGGCAGCGATGTTGGGTGGATGTTCTTCTGCGCCTAAAACAGAAGAGCAGGCAGGAGCCCCAAAAGTTTCTTATGCAGCCCCAAGATCCGGTGTTCTTAATACACTCGGTCAGGTTACCGATTTAAATCCTTCCAGACCGGCTTTGCAAGATAATGGATTCGCGACTGTTGGTCCGGTGCGTGGCCAGCCTAATTCGGGTTTTTATACCGTTGATGCCATAGTATACAGCCCAGTGCAAAAAGCGGATGTGGTGTTAACTGGAACTATTAACGAAACCCAATACAATGCGCTTGCAGGCGCATATGCAGCCACCAAAGCGCGTCACCTTTTTTCGACCAATCGTGAGATTCAATTTTCGTTGACCCCAGTTACTGGCGCTGAAGCCGAAGCAGCTAAATCTCGTCTTTTAAACAGAGTGTCCATAAGCACGGATAATTCTGTTGGTGTAGAAGCGTTTGTATTCGATGTCGGCAATGTAAAGGGCCGTGTAATTATTGACAACTTGTCTGCCAATGATGATTCGAAGATCGTTACCTTTACCAACCCGGGCCCATTTTCCACCCCAGATCAAGTTAAGGCGGCTAAAGAACGTTTACTGCCACCAAAACCAATGACGGGAACAAATGACGGACGTGAACCCGCTCCTCTTTCCTATAGCGGAAATACACAATCTTTCTTTGTAGCTGCTACGAGACAGCGCGACGCTAGAGCTTAAGCTTGGGATTCTAGGTTTAAAAAATAATAACAAATATTTTGCTATTTATGGAGCTTTCAGATGGCAATTAAATTAAGAGGGTTATTGGCCGGTTTAGCAGTGGCAGTTGGCGGCGCAACAGCCCCAGCCATGGCGCAACAAGATGCGGCCCCGCAACAACCAGCGGTCGTTACAACCGTAGTCGATAACGACAATGCGCCAAAATTTAATGGCGAAGATCAAGCCTATATCGGTTTTACCGCCGATGGTCAGGCGCTTGGTTATGTCGGCGGCAATATCGGTACGTTCAATGTAACCGCCGATGCCTTGGCCAAAGAAATGGCCCAAGGCAAACAAGGCGATAACGGTTTCTTCGCGGTCGATAGCGATAACGGCAATAATTCTTTTGATGTTGGGTTTCAAGTTTTATCCGGTCAGGCTGCTGTTGATGCAGCGGCATCATTAAAGCAAGTTGATCCGGCCAATATTTACACCTTTGAATTTGTTCAAGGCAAAACTATTGCCGGCACTTCGATGGTTGAAGGCGTGGGATTAACCCGGCCATTTGCGAATTCTTCGGCGGCTGAAAGTGCGGCGAATGAATTATCGAAAGCGACCGCGCGTGTAGCTTTGGCTGAACAGGCAAAATTGGCTGCGGCTAATCCGGCTGTCACAACAACCAACACGGCTCCTGTTGCTGCTACCTCGCCGGTAGAAAACAATAATGTGGCCACTCAACCGGCTGCGACGACATCGGTGTCTACGCCAGAACAAGTTGCCCGTATGATGGGTTGGAAACCGGCAAATGAAACCGGCGCAACTCAAGCGGCTGCGAATACTGTTGTGGCAGATGCCAATAACAATGCCGCTGCTAATACGGCAGTGGCTTCGAATCCTACGTCAACACCGTCTGTTGCTACTAGTGTCGTGGAAGTGAACTCCGCTACCGTACTGCATGTAGAACAAGGCGATGCTGGTTTTCTGTTGATGCCGGCGCAAGGAAATCCTTTGGTGATTTTCCCAGCCAGCAAGCAAGTAGTAGAAGTAACCGTTAACAAAGCGGCTTTGGCGGAACAATTTGCGCAAAACGCCAACAATCAAGCTTCGGCTTATTTCCCGCAAGGTTCTTTCGGCAATTCGAATGCGATGAGCTATCGCTTATTGTCCGGGGCGGAAGCCAATACGGTATTGCAATCCGCTAGCCAGGTATTGACCGGGGCGTTGCAGCAAGTTGATAACCCAGAAGCGATCGCAGAAGCAAAAACCGGCGATGGTTTCACGCAATCGGATGATAAGGGCGATGGTTTTCTGTATACCTTGGAAGTTGTAAAGGTGGACGGTACGCCGAATACTATCGAAGTGAATAATCTGGTTTTGTCCGGCGACAATACTCACGGCGGCAAAGGCGATATTAATGCCTTTATTACGGCCTTAAAGGGCGCACAAACCTCTGTGACCACGATTGCTCAGGTAAATCAGTCGCATATGACTGCTTCTTCTGTAGTTGCAGCGATGACTCCGACCGCGACCCCAGCGCCAGCCACGGCCCCAGTTTCGGTGCCAGCGGCAGCTAATGCCGATTCTGTGAATGATCCTGCCGTAGACACTGGTGTATCCACGATCAGCCCGGAAGCCATGAATGCTTTAAGCAATGTTTCGGCTTCTAATGCTGCTACACCAAGCGCCGTGACTGAGACGATAAGTGTTCCTTCGGTAAATACAGCGACAAGTAATTCTAACACAGTACCAGGAGCAACTGTAACGGCTTCGAGCGATATCAATCCAGATATGCTGAATTTTGCATTGGCATTTGCCAGTGGCGACATGGATTATTCCATTCTGCACACTTATAACAATTCCGTTTATGTTATTAATAATGACGGTGTTGTGCAGAAACTGGAATCTGATACCACCAATTTAGAAGAGTTATCTTCGACTGGTGCATCGTTGTTGCAGGTAACATCCGTTCCAGCAGAAGAGCAGGCGCAGATATTGCAAAGTGCAAAAGCTTCTGCAATCACAATGGTGGATGTGTTTAACCGTTATGATGCCAACAATACGGCTTCACACTTCGAATTGGCGGTTGCACAAGTAATTTCTATTTATGATGATGCTGTCTTCATTCAAACCCAGGATTTGCGCGGCAATGTCAGTGTGTTGCGGTTGGCGGCGCAAAGTGTGCAATCTCAGTTGGATTGTTTATCGCCTGTTTCGACATCAAATCCAGCGCCTCAAGCAGTTGCTACGGTAGATCTTCCTAATGGCTGGAGTGTGACTGGCGACATGGGCGATTCTGGCTCCAATTTAAATGTGTTTGGACTGCCTTCGGCGCAAGCAAGCAAGAATACTGCTCCAGGTCCAGTTGCAGCAGGCGCCGCACAATCATCGAGCGATGGCGTTTCGCAAGTTCCTCTTCCAGTAATTACCAACCCAGACGGTATTACTGCTGTAAATTCTGGAACTGTAATTATTAACAATCCAGACGGATCCGGACAACAACCTTTGGTTATCACAAATCCTGATGCCGGCAATAGCGCTACAGCTGTTGATTCTAAGCCAACAAATGTTGTGGCGGCTGATGAAGGTGTGAAGAATAATGACGCTTCTGTTCCAGCCGCAACAGTTGCCCAAACGCCAGATGCTAATAAGACACCAGAAAGTTCGGGATTGGCCAGGATATTGGCCGTTGGTTTTGGCATACTCAGTGGTTTATTAGGTTTGGGCTGGTTAAGAAATAGGTCTAAGCTGAACGAAAGAATTGCCCAGTTAGAGACTGAGAACTATCTTCGATTGGACGAATTGGCCACAGAACGTTACAGACTGGCAGAAGTTTTACGGAAGCATAATATTGATCCGGACACACATGGTTTAATGTGGAGCGATCCTAATACCAAAGATAAATTGGTGCCTAAACCAGTGTCAGCGGATAATTCAGTTGCGCCGGTTGACTCAGCCAAAACTGATGAAATTGATATGACAGAGCAGCAATTTAATCAGTATGTCGCTTTAAGAAGTGCTGTAGGCAGCTTAATGGAAGACTACAACGGTACCCAAAAGTTTGTGGATGCAAATACAACACTTACGCAAACAGCCGGTTATGGAAAAGGCAGCGAAAATATCGGTGGGCCGATTGCGGAATTAAAAACCGCTGTAGAAGGCTTGTTGCCTGATCATCCGAACTCCGCCAAAGTCGACAGTGCTTTGAAAAGCTTGAAGGATGTCGGTATTGAAATGGTAGCTCCGCAAAGTTCGGTGAGTGGACCTAACGGCCCTGGTGTTGTAGCTGTAACAGCATTAACCTTAGCCGCAGGGTTGGGAGGCGTGGTTTTGAATGATCAAGCCGTTGCAATGCCGGTTGCAACATCGTTAGTTGCTGTTAATACATCGGCGACCCCAAGTGAAATGGTTGTTGGCATTGATTATGGCGATGGTATTGTTCATAAAGCGGTCGTTGAAGATGCTGTGGTATCCAAAGCATCTTCCCCGTATGGCGTATTCATTGCCGGTCCTATGTTTGACCGTTTAATGAGAGTGCATACAAGAAATTAAGATAGACTCCATAAATTAACCATAAATAGACTATAACTTTAATCAGAGCCTTGCTAGAAATAGCCAGGCTCTTTTTTTATGTCTTCGTCCGATTTTGAATCAAAGGTGTATTATGAAACGTCTTTTTGTTGTTTCTGTATTATTGCTGGGTCTTGCCGCTTGCGCCGCGCCGACCATGACGGGGCCGGGGGCTTCGATTGACCGGGGTTTGATCGATGCGGAGCGGCAGAAACAATATGAATTGGCGGTTGAGGAGAATTTGAAACAATATGAACGGCTGAACCGTGTCGGATTTCCGATTTTGCGTGCTAACGCGGATTGGTGTGGACGCGATGGCCGCACCCGGCCCAGCATAGGCGCTCTGATCGCCGGCACGGCCCACATGAAAGAACCAACCAAAGCGGCGTTAAAACGTGTTTTAGAAATGAATAATGATGGCGCGGTGATCACCGGCGTTCCATCCGGCACACCTGCAGCGGAAGCGGGATTGCGGCGTGGCGATCAAATCGTGTCTTTAAACGGCCAAACCGTCAGCGCGCAGACCAATTCAGCCGAATTGCTTGACGATATGAAAAAAGCCGCTGACGATTCTTTTGCCCATAAAAAACCGTTAACTTTGGCCATTAACCGCGATGGCAAATCCATAACCAAAAGCGTCTCTCCGGTTTTGGCGTGCGATTTTTATGTGGCAATCGACAATAAAGATGTCATCAACGCGTTTGCCGACGGAAAAGGTATTGTTTTTACCAAAGGCATGATGCGTTTCGCGAACGAGGATGATGAACTGGCCGTGGTTATGGGCCACGAGCTTGGCCATAATTTAAACCATCATATTGATTCCAAGAAAACCAATGCTGCCGGCGGACTGTTGCTGGATATTTTGGCGGCGGCCGGCGGGGTTAATACTCAGGGAATGTTTAGCGGTTTGGCCGCCAGCGCCTATAGCCAGGATTTCGAACGGGAAGCTGATTATGTGGGATTATACTTAACCGCGCGCGGCGGATATGATATCGAAGATGCGCCAAATTTCTGGCGCCGCATGGCGATTGAAAGCCCGGCGTCTATCAAAGACAGCCACACATCCAGCCATCCAGCGACACCGGAACGGTTTTTGGCTTTGGAATCGACGGTAAAAGAAATCGAATCGAAACTGTCATCCAAACGCAAGCTGGAACCCGATAAGAATTTGAGATTCTAGGATTTTTTGGAATAACGTTCGATAGCGACTTTTAGCGTTTGTTTTAATTGCTGGCCCACGGTGCCGCCGTCGCCATTGATTTTTTGTATAACGACAATTTGCATCGTATCAATATGCGCTTTGATAATCTCCAGTTGCGGTTTGCTTGCGGTTTTCAAGCCATCGGTAAAGTCAAATAAGAACGTGGCGAATTCAGTCAAAAGAGGATAGCCAAAGCTGGATCCCTGGCCGCGCAATTCGTGAACAAGGCGGTTAATCTTACGGATGTAAGGGGCTTGGGCGTCGCCTTCCGCACCGGAACACTGAACAAAAGCTTCCTGCAATTCAGCCAGTTCATCACTGGCGCTTTCGGTATAGCTTTTTGATATCTCTTCGACTTTCTTTTCAGCGCGGCTGATAATATCCGGGTCGATACTGCCTAATTTACCCGGCATACCGCCAACTTTTTCGCGCAACTTGTTTGGCAAAATGACTTCGCGGGATTTTCTTTTCTTTGGATCGGATGGAATATTGGCCATTTTATTCTCCGTCCTTTTTCGCGGTTGTGCGCCGGTCGGGGAAATCAATAGGGGCAACCCGCCTGCGGCGGTCAGGTCCCATGAATTTCTCGCTAATAATGAATTTACGGGGGCGGTCGATGACTGTCAGCAAATGTTCGGTCAGGCTTTTTACGGAAATTGGTTTTGCCAGAAATTCGGTGATACCGGCATCCCGCGCTTCGAAAATCCGTTTTTGATCGCTGTATCCGGTCAACATTATGAAAGGAGTGTAACGGATACTTTCTACTTTATGGGCGCGGATCCATTTCAGCAGTTCAATGCCGGAAACTGGTTCCATCATCCAATCGGAAATAATAATATCGAAACTAAAGGTCTCTTCAAAACCGCTGCTGCGGTTGGATTGCGGGTCTATCATTTTCATGGCGCTTGCCCCGTCCGGAGCATAATTGACCCTGCCGACCCCTAATTCTCTCAGGATTTCAATAACTAAGCTGCGCATTGAACGGCTATCGTCCACAACGAGAATTTGCAGATTTTCCAGTTTATAGTGATGCGGAGATTTTTGTTTGGCGGTATTCATGAGTAATTAAAACATAACAAAATAAAAAACCTTAGTACTAATAGGTGTTTATAGGAAAACGGCTTAAATGCCAAGCAATATCCATTTTACAATATTGTAAACCGCCTATTTCTCTGGGATATACACAGAATCCTTAATAAAGAACCGAATTTAGACGCTAGCTGTTTGATCATAGCGTTGCAACGCTTGATTTAGCGTATTGGCAACAAATTCGGTATTTAATAATTTCATTATTCCTATTTGTCTAAAAGTCCGTAACACAGGCGGCTGCAATCCGATTAAAAATACTTTCTTATTCTTGGACTGAATCTGGGCAATGATATCTTCGATTGCCAGCCCAGAAGACGTATCGACAAAATAAACTTGGCTCATATCTAAAAACACGGCATGAAATTCATCGAATTTTCCCAAGCGCTGCGCCATTCCACTGGCGGCGCCGAAACTCAATGGTCCTTGAAAGTGATATAAAACGATATGGTTCCTGTGTTTTTGCAGCAATTGCTTGGTGTCCGGGGCCAATTGTTCGTCTAGCGCATGGAAATCGACTGGCTGTATCAATTCCAATTGGGCATCGGCAAGGGATTTTACCAAATTTAAAGCGGCTAAAACGACACCGGCAAGCACGGCGGTAATCAGATCCACAGTAACGGTCAAAACAACGACTAGCAGCATTAAAAATATTTTGAATCGAGGAGCGGATTTGAATTTTTTGATATAATGCCAATCAATAATATCGTAACCGACTTTCAATAATATTCCGGCCAATACGGCATGCGGAATGTGGGAAGCCAGCGGGGCAAGACCTAAAACCAAAGCCAATAAAATTAGAGCATGGAAAGCGCCGGAAATAGGCGTGCGGCCACCGGCCCGTATATTGACGCCCGTGCGCATAGTGGCGCCAGATCCGGCAAGCCCGCCGAATAGGCCGGAAATGATATTGCCGATGCCTTGGCCAATTAATTCTTTATCCGGTTTGTGATAAATGCGGATCATGCTGTCGGCAACGGTTGCGGTCATCAGACTGTCTAAATTGCTAAGGCAAGCCAGCATCAGGGCGGGAATCGCCAAAATGTACAAATCGTGCCATCCAATTTCCGGCAAATGCATGGCGGGGAAACCGGTAGGAATTTCACCGATTTGCGGCGCCAACGGCCATAAAAAAACTCCTAACAAAGTTCCGAATATCAAGGCAATTAAGGGGGGTGGAACAATATCGGCTATCTTCTTTGGTGTTAATAATACCAGGCTTAAACTAATCAATCCTAAAATAACCGCGTGCCAGTTTGGGTCGGACCAATATTCCGGCATCATGCGAATTACTTTAGGCAAATCGGCGAAACTGGTATGGCCGGTTAAAGTCGCTAATTGTAACGTTATAATGATAATGCCAACGCCGCTCATAAATCCGGAAATGACGGGATAGGGAACAAGGGATATATATTTTCCAAGACGCAGTCCGCCGCTTAGAATTTGAAAGACTCCCGCCAATATCACTGCCGCGAAACACATTTCCGGGCGGTCTGGGAACTGGGCAACGACCGAGGCCATCAACACGGTCATTGGGCCGTTTGGACCGGATACTTGCGCGGGAGAGCCTCCGAACAAAGCTGCAAAAAAACCAAGAAAAATCGCGCAATATAGTCCGGCACTTGCGCCAAGGCCCGATGCAATGCCAAATGCTAGGGATAAAGGCAATGCCACCACAGCCGTCGTCAGGCCGCCATATAAATCGCCTTTCAGATTGCCGAAATGCAGATTATAGAAAATTGGCTGGCCGATAGTGGCGTGGGAGTTTTGCGTAAAGGAAGACATAGGCCATGCTAAAGCTTTTGACCCTTGTTATTCAAGCTTTGCTGTCTATAACGCTTTAAAAAGACCGATGGTGCGTTTTTCCGGTCGTGAAAAAAAAGGGGCCGCTAAGTTGGGCCCCTTTTCTCTAGTAGCACTCAATAATCTTATTGTACCGAACGGCTATAATACCAGGTTTGATACGTTGGAGCCGACCAGTTCGAAGACCAGTAATATTGTACTGGCGCATAATAAATGCCGTTTCTAGCCTGATATTCCATGAATGACTGGCGATTCAGACTGAATCCCGGATATGTGTGCTGCTGGGTCATTTCAAAATCCCAGGTCGCTTTATCGATCGCTGTGCGGATCAATGCTCTGGTTTCTGGCAACAATACGCGTGTCATGACACCAAAGCGAATATTGTAACGGGTGAATGTTTCCCCGGCCCATGTATCCAATTCATCGGTGGTAAACCGGCTGGCTAATGTATGGATGTTGCTTTTACGAATGGAATCCCAGTCGATATTGGCTTTGATATAATCGCACAGCGTTTGGTAATTGACAGGCAATACTTGGCGTGCATGATCGTTAATCATGCTGTCGGCCAGCCATTCGACCGGCAAAACCCGTTCTAAATGTTCGGCGGAGCGCAGTCTCGTATCCTGAATGTCGGTATCGATGGCAAAGCTAGGTTGTGCAATCGCAAGAATAGCAATGGTCAAAGCAAATATAATCGGTTTCATTCGAATCCCCTGAATCAGTTAGAACTATAGGTTTTGCAGACAGATCCGATTAAGATACAGTGAATTGGTTAATAAATTATTACTATTTATCAATAATTTCTAGGCTTAAATTCAAGTTATTATTTAGATGATTTTGATTGTTATCACATTATATCATTTCACTTGCGGCATAATTCAGAACGACGTCCACAGATTTATTATCCCTGTTAATGCATAATTCACTGACACCTAATCTTTTTGCGCTATGATGAAAATATACAATTAGTGTTGAGGTAATCGTGACTGACTCTAACCGCATTTTTATTTTTGATACGACTTTGCGCGATGGTGAACAATCGCCAGGCGCGGCAATGAATTTGGATGATAAGGTGCGTATCGCGCAATTGCTTGAAGAAATGGGCGTCGATATTATCGAGGCCGGATTTGCGGTGTCCAGCAATGGGGATTTCGCCGCGGTGGACGCGGTTGCAAAAACCATTAAGAAGGCGGTTGTTTGCAGTCTGGCGCGAGCGCAGAAAAAAGATATTGATCGCGCCGCCGAAGCGTTGCAGTACGCCGTCCAGCCTCGGATTCATACCTTTATCGCAACATCGCCGGTACACATGCAACATAAATTGAACATGACGCCGGATCAGGTATTAGAAGCCGTGCGCGATTCCGTATCTTATGCCCGAAAACTTTGCGACAATGTGGAATGGAGCGCGGAAGATGCTTGCCGTTCCGATCACGATTTCTTGCTGCGTTGTGTGGAAACGGCGATTGCTAGCGGCGCAAAAACGGTCAATATTCCCGACACGGTCGGTTATCACGTCGTCGGCGAATATGGCGAATTGATCCGTTTGATTAAAAACAAAGTGCCGAATATCGATAAGGCGATTATTTCCACGCACTGCCACAATGATTTGGGGTTGGCGGTAGCGAATTCTTTGTCCGGCATCGAGGCCGGGGCGCGCCAAGTGGAATGCACTATCAACGGTTTGGGCGAACGGGCGGGGAATGCAGCGCTAGAAGAAATCGTGATGGCGATTAAGACACGCGGCGACCGGTTGCCTTTTAAAACTAATATTAAATCTGAAATGATTACCCAGGCGTCGAAAATGGTGTCGGGCGTGACAGGGTACCATGTGCAATACAACAAGGCGATCGTTGGCCGCAATGCATTCGCGCATGAATCCGGCATTCACCAAGACGGCATGTTGAAAAACGCGCAAACATACGAAATTATGACGCCGGAATCGATCGGCCTTAGCCGTTCGGAATTACCATTGGGCAAATTGTCCGGCCGTAATGCGTTCAAGGCGCGGATCAAGGAATTGGGTTACGAACTTGGCGATAACGCCTTGGTCGAGGCATTTGCGCGGTTCAAAGATCTGGCCGACAAAAAACGCCATATTTACGACTCTGATTTGCTAGCTTTGTTGCAGGGCGACATTGTCCGCGAACACGAAGCCGTCGTTTTAAAAAGCCTGCAATTGGTTACCGGCACCGACAGTATGCCAATGGCGCGGGTGGAATTATTGGTCAACGGCAAAAAACGGACTGGGCAAATGTCCGCCGGCGGCAGTCTCGAAGCTACCTTTGCAGCAATCGATTTGGCATTCAGTGAGTTTTCGGCCGAATTCGATTCCTTTTCGATTAAGGCTGTTACCGAAGGGGTCGATTCCCAGGCTCAGGCCAGTGTTAGGCTGAAATACCAAGGCATCAATATGAACGGGGTGGGGGTATCGAACGACACTCTACTGGCTTGCGCCTATGCTTATGTCAATGCGCTTAACCGGATTATAGCCAAATTGTCCGGCAAGGCGCCGACTGTCAATTAATTCCCCCAAAAGGAACTGATTCGAAATATCCACAGATGGCCTGCCTTTGGATGGCCATAAAGGCGTACTATATTTGCACAATTCTGATGACAAAAGCCTGTAAAAACGATTAAATTACGGACTCTCTGAAATTCATCCGAACCACCGAAACTATCTACAGTTAAAAGGCAGAAAATATGTTTGCAGGCTTGAAAGGCATTATGTCGTCCGACATGGCGATCGATTTGGGAACCGCCAACACTTTGGTTTACGTGCGTAACCGCGGAATCGTTTTGAACGAACCGTCTGTTGTTGCGATCAACGACAACAAAGGCAAGCGCCAAGTGCTTGCGGTCGGCAACGAAGCCAAATTGATGTTGGGCAGAACGCCTGGAAATATCCACGCTATTCGCCCGTTGCGCGATGGCGTTATCGCCGATTTCGATGTGGCCGAAGACATGATCAAAGAATTCATTCGTAAAGTTCATAATCGCCGCACCTTCACCAGTCCGCAAATTATCATCTGCGTTCCATCGGGGTCGACCGCGGTGGAGCGCCGCGCGATTCAAGAATCGGCGGAATCGGCCGGTGCGCGCCGCGTATTCCTGATCGAAGAACCTATGGCTGCGGCGATTGGCGCCGGTCTGCCGGTGACCGAAGCAACAGGATCTATGGTTGTTGACATTGGCGGCGGCACAACCGAAGTTGCAGTTCTATCGCTTGGCGGTATTGTATACGCGCGTTCGGTGCGCGTTGGCGGCGATAAAATGGACGAAGCGATTATCGCTTATCTGCGCCGCACACAAAACCTATTGGTCGGTGAATCCAGTGCCGAGAAAATTAAAAAGGAAATTGGTTCCGCTTGCCCACCGGCACAAGGCGACGGCCGCGTGATGGAAATCAAGGGCCGCGATTTGGTTCTGGGCGTGCCGCGCGAAATGCGTATCACCGAACGCCAAATTGCCGAGGCGTTGGCCGAACCGGTATCCAGCATTATCGAAGCCGTGAAAGTAGCGCTGGAGCAAACTGCGCCGGAATTGGCCGCGGATATCGTCGACAAAGGTATTGTATTGACCGGCGGTGGCGCGTTGCTATCTAACCTCGATCTGGTTCTACGCCGGGCGACCGGTTTGCCGGTATCGATTGCCGAAGACCCGCTAACCTGCGTTGCGCGCGGGACCGGCCGTTGTCTTGAGGAAATGCGGACTTTGCGCAGCGTATTGTTCAGCGCATACTAATCAGTGGAGTATTAAATGCGTCCGTACCTTTTGACGTTGGCTGCAGCGGTAATTATTTCTTGGTTTCTAATGCAGGCGGCGCAAAATCCCGTGCATCATGGGACCAGTTCTGTCAATGAAGCCGTGTTTCAGCGTGTTGCTGCAACTAAAACTATTCGTTGCGGTTATTTTACTTGGCCACCCTATATCACCAAAGATCCTAATACCGGAAAATTGTCCGGTATTAATTACGATATTATGGAAGCTATAGGGAAAAATCTTGGCTTAAAAATTGAGTGGGCAGCGGCAGAGGTAGGCGTAGGCGATGCAGCGGCAGCGCTGGAAGCAGACAAATTTGATGTTATGTGTGCGTCGATTTGGGTTAGTCCTGGCCGCGGTCGCGCCATGACCTTTACTAATCCAACATTTTATAGCGACGTTTTCGCGTTTGCACGGGCAGATGATACCAGGTTCGATGGAGATCTCGGTAAGGCTAATAATTCATCTATTCGTGTTGTTGGTATCGACGGTGATTATAGTGCCGATATGGCATTAGAAAAATTGCCAAACGCAACACCAGTGCTTTTACCTTCTATTTCTTCTGGCAGTGAATTGATGCTTCAGTTGGCTTCTAATAAAGCCGATATATTTTTCTCGGACAAAGGATTGGTAAACGACTTTGCCAAGACTAATCCTGGTAAGATTCGTCTTGTAGAAGGAGTCGGTATGGTACGGGTTTATGGCGAATCCCTGGCAGTTCGGTTAGGCGAATATAAGTTGCGTGACCTAATCAATATATCGATTTTGCAGTTAACTAATGATGGTGTTATCGAGAAAATTGTTCGCCAGTATGCAAAGAAATATGATGCGGATATGAACCCACCCCAAAACGCCGTGGGCAGGAATAAGTAGTTTCCTGTCACGCTAAACCCGCCTTTTGGTTAGAAAAGTTGCAGTATTTTTCCTAATTCATTGATTATTTACGTTTTTCTGACTAAAATTAAAAACTATGAAAATCCAAAAACGCCTGCGTTTATTTTCCGCAACGCGCGTGTCCTATTGGCCGCGTGTGACGTTTTTTGCTCTGACACTATTATGTCTGATTATGCTGTCGGTGCAAATGGGCGCGCCCAATTCCTATGCCGGATTCCGGGTTTTATTTATGGATACCATCAATCCGGTTTTGTCGTTTACATCCAGCGTGACCCAAGGAATTTCCGAAACTGTTACCAATCTTACTGATATTTCCAGTCTGCGTTCCGAAAATGCGCGGCTGACGGAAGAAAATCGCCAATTGAAGACCACGGAACAGTTGGCTGAAAAATTGACGGATGAAAATGCGCAATTGCGCCGTATGTTGCAGGTCGTGCCGGAAAAACCCGTCAAATTCATCACCGCCAGAATCATTTCCGATACCAGTAATGGCTTGGTCCGTAGTTTGATTATCAATGGTGGTCGCAATCAAAATATTAAAAAAGGCCAGGCGGTTTTGGCCGAAGGCAATTTTATCGGCCGGGTGCAAGACGTGGCCGATGATGCCTCGCGGGTTATTTTGATCACTGATTTTGCGTCAAAAATTCCGGTTATCGCTGGGCCTTCGTCGCAGCAAGGCATATTAAGCGGCGATAATTCGGATGTGATCGAATTGCTGTATATCGGCCAGCCGCAGTCGGTTAATCCGGGCGACGATGTTTTAACATCCGGCAAGGGCGGTGGGCTGCCAGCCGGTATCCCCGTAGGCAAAGTGGCGCGATGGAACGGCACCGAATTCAGCGTTATTCCAAATGCGGATCTAGCCAGTTTACGTTATGTCCAAGTGGCGGACTTTGGCCTTGCCAGCATGATTGAAGAATTGTCCAAAACGGTTAAGGCGCATTAGTCCTTTACCTGTGGCGATCTTCCGTCTAATTTCCTTTTATGCCTTCCAGCAAGCTTTCCTTTTTCCGGCATTCGGACCAATTTTATCCATGGCTGATGTTTTTAATTTTCAGCCTATTCATATCCATTATCATGGCCGTGCCATGGCCGGTATTGAACGTGCACGTGATCATGCCAAATTTCGTGCTGATGGTTATGTTCATTTGGATTATTCTGCGTCCTGAGATTTGCCAGTACAGCGTATTTTTTCTATTGGGACTTTGGCAGGATATGCTGCTGTCGATTCCGCTGGGCATTCATGCGGTAACCAATCTTGTTTTGCTGTATGCCATTTCACAGTTTCGCCAATATATTTTCGCTCGTAATTTTGATTTCATCGCCCTTAGTTTTGCGATGACCAGTACGGTTTATATTTCGATGATTTACATAATCGCCTTTTTGTTTTTCGGCTATCATGCAAACCTGGCGGTTTTGACGGTTAAAATTATTTCCACTAATTTACTGTTCCCAGCCATGTTTGCAATTTTACTGCGATTGCATCGCGGGGTAGTAAATTTAACCGCGCCGAGAATCCGATAAATGAGCCGCGATTACGAACGCCAACGCCAGTTTTCCCGCCGCGCCTTTTTATTCGGCGTAGGGCAGGGCGCTATCGTCGCGGCGCTTGCGGCGCGATTGTATTATTTGCAAGTGATCGAAGGCGAGCGGTATACCGTATTATCCGAAGAAAACCGGATTAATTTGCAGCTGATTATCCCGCCGCGAGGAATTATTAAAGACCGCAATGGCGTAGTTTTGGCCGAGAATGCCCGTAATTTCCGCCTGAATTTTATCCCGGAAAAGTCCGATCGCAATCAAACCACATTGGATTATCTTTCCGAAATTCTGGATTTAACGCCGAATGAGATCGACCGTATTTTCAATGAAATGGAAAAACGCAAGGCATTTGACCCAATTTTGGTGCGCGATAATCTGAAATGGGATGTGGTGGCCAAATTGCAATTGAATAATTTGGATCTGCCTGGAGCCAGTATCGAAGTCGGCCAAAGCCGGTTCTATCCATATGAAGAAGTAACATCACATGTACTGGGCTATGTCGGTCCGGTATCTGAGTATGAATTGAGCAAGAATATTTTTGGCAATGACCCTATTTTACGCACGCCGCAATTGCGGGTCGGTAAAAAAGGCATCGAAAAACAATATGAAAAATCTTTGCGCGGAGAAGCCGGATCTAGCCAAATGGAAGTCAACGCCTATGGCCGGATTATTCGTGAATTGGAAAAAGTGGATGGCCACCCCGGCGAGAGCATGGACTTGACATTGGATATTGAAGTTCAGAAATTGGCTATGGAACGTCTGACGGGTCAAAGCGGATCGGCGGTGGTAATGGACGCGAATACCGGTGGCATTATTGCGCTTGCTTCGGCGCCGGGATTCAATCCGAATTTATTCAATAACGGCATTTCAATCAAAGATTGGGAAGAATTGCTCAATAATGCGCGAGCGCCACTGACCAATAAGGCGATCGCTGGCCTGTATGCGCCGGGATCGACGTATAAAATTGTAACGGCATTATCGGCATTGGAGTATGGCACGATTGACCCCGGCTATAGGGTATATTGCGATGGTTCTACGTCATTGGGCAGTGCGCAATTTCATTGTTGGAAAAAAGGCGGGCATGGAACATTGGATTTGACAGGCGCAATTCGCGAATCCTGCGACGTTTATTTTTATGATGTGGCGATGAAATTGGGCGTGGATCGTTTGGCCGAAACGGCCCGTAAAATTGGGTTAGCCAAGGAAACCGGCGTAGATATTCCCGGCGAAAAATCGGGATTGATACCGGACCGGCGGTGGAAACAAGCCAGATTCAAGGCCGGTTGGCATAAGGGGGAAACTTTGGTCGCCGGTATCGGACAAGGCTATGTTTTGACAACGCCGCTGCAATTGGCCGTGATGGCGGCGCATGTGGTCAATGGCGGCAGGCAAATCACGCCGCACATCCGCGCTTTGCCAGAACTGGATCAAGTGCAGGATAAAGAAGGTCTGTTGGATCGGATTTTACGGTTCAATAAAAACAATTTGGCATTTTTGAAAGAAGCGATGAATCAAGTCGTCAATGCCGGAAATGGCACGGCCCATGGCGCGCGGATTACGGTCGAAGGCATGGAAATGGGCGGTAAAACCGGAACGGCCCAGGTAAAACGGATTTCTATGGCCGAACGGGCGAGGGGAGTTACCAAAAACGAAGATCGTCCTTGGAAAGATAGGGATCATGCTTTGTTCATTGGCTTTGCTCCGGTCAGTGCGCCGAAATTTGTTGCGGCAGTGGTTGTTGAACATGGCGGCGGCGGATCCGCCGTGGCCGCCCCGATTGCGCGGGATTTATTGCTGTTGGCACAACAGCGTTTATTGCCGCAGCAACCGCAACCGGAAACCGCAGAAAACAAGCCTGAGACAACGAAAGAAAAATCGTCCACGCCAGACGTAAAAGCACAAGTTTTAAATTTGGAATAATTATAATTTAAGACAGTTCGGTTTGATATTCCATAATAAGATTCTTACCCTGGCCTTGTTCAACCAACGAGGTCCGTCATGAATCCTTTAGCCACTAATTCAACCAGCTCTTTAGCAAAAACGAACAAACAAATAGCCGTACCAATTACTATTATGGCCCGGTTGCGCGAAGAAACCGCTTTGGAGCATCGCGCCGTTGAAAAAGCCTTTAATTTAAAATCGGCTATGAATATGGGGGGGTATCAAAGCCTATTGCTTAGTCTTTACGGAATTTACGCGCCGTTCGAGGATGTTTTGCGCGGTATGGACTTGCCGATATCCATGGATGGACGTTGGAAAACCGAATGGCTTATGAAAGATTTAGAACATTTTAAAATAGGCCGTATTGCCATAGATAGAACAGGTAAAGCCAAGCCATCCTTGCCGCCATTGGAAACATGGGAACAAATATTGGGCAGCTTATATGTGCTCGAAGGATCGACACTGGGCGGCCAGTTTATTTATAAAGCATTGCAAAAAAGATTGCCGGTTAACGCGGAAAGGGGCGCCAGGTTTTTTGCCGGATATGGCCAGCAAACGCACTTGAAATGGGCTGAATTTGGACAGGAAGTTTGCGCTATCGCAAGGCTTAACAAGCTTTATCAGGAACAAGTTGTCGACGCGGCCAGGGATATGTTCGTTTTCGTAGGAAAACGTTTGGCAAAACGATAGGCTTGCTTGCGCTTGGAACGTCAGATCTCTAATATCTGAAACAAGGAATTTATCATGCGTTTCTGGGACGATTTCAAAGATACTTTTTTGCCGCGCCTGCATTCCGACCTTAATTTGGCGGAAAAATTTCAGCGCCTAAATATGATTGTGGTTGCGGTCATCATGATTCTGGCATTGATCGGGGTGCTGTCTTTATATTCAGCCGGGGGCGGATCATTCGAACCCTGGGCAGGCAAGCATGCTATCCGCTTCTTATTATTCCTTGGCCTGATGTTTTTTATTTCGATGCTGGACGGGCGTTGGTGGCTGCATTATGCGCCGGTTTTGTATACGGGATGTTTGCTGTTGCTTGTGGCGGTAGAGATTATGGGGTCTGTTGGAATGGGCGCACAGCGCTGGATCGATTTTGGGTTCTTTCAATTGCAGCCGTCTGAGTTAATGAAAATATGCCTTATTTTAACTTTAGCCCGTTACTATCACACGGTTAGCGCCGAACAAATGCAAAGCTGGAAAGTATTGATTGTCCCCGCCATTTTAACGTTAATGCCGGTCGCGTTGGTATTGCATCAGCCCAATCTTGGCACCGCCGCGATATTGTTATTTTGCGCGGCGACAGTGACTATATTGGCGGGTTTGCGCACGCGCATCATTGTCATTGGCGTAACGCTGGCTTTGATTGCCATCCCGGTTGTCTGGAACTTTATGCATGATTACCAAAAACAACGTGTTGTTGCGTTTATGAATCCCGAAGCCGATCCGCTGGGCAGCGGTTACCATACGATGCAGTCCAAAATCGCTTTGGGATCGGGGGGGATTTTAGGAAAAGGATATTTGCAAGGCACGCAAAGCCATTTGAACTTTCTTCCAGAAATGCAAACCGATTTTATTTTTACCGTATTTGGCGAAGAATTTGGATTGATCGGTGGACTGGTTGTTTTGGGGCTGTATGTATTTTTAATTGCCTATGGATATTTGGTGGCAACCAACGCCACCAGCCAATTTGCGCGATTGGTCGCGGTTGGGTTGTCGATGAACCTATTCTTATATTTATTCATTAATGTCGGGATGATTATGGGATTGTTGCCGGTCGTTGGCGTGCCAATCCCACCTTTATCCTACGGCGGTACGTCTTTATTGACGGTTATGATTGGATTCGGTCTGCTACTAGGGCTAGATGTCCATCGCGACGTTCGTATTCCGTTGCGCGGGACGGGGTAATTGCTTATCCCCAAAATCTTGCACAGTTCCACAGAACAAAACTTGAACGTAAAAAATGCTGTGCTAGATTATGGAAATCAGTTTAGTCAAGTATTTCTAATTTAATTCTTATTTTCAATTTAAATATATTATATAAAAACATTTTATATATATAATTGATAATTAAGATACTTTTGTGCGGTATAAAATGACGCAGAAAAATAAAAAAGTCATAATTTTGTCTAAATTGACCTTGCGCATACAGGGGAAGTTGGTTAACTATATTTAGTAGATACTAAGTTCCTCCACCCAAGATATTGTGTTTATCCACACAATATTATCCACAGATGTGCATAACTTTGGGCCAAGCGTGGGAATTAGGTTTTATCGGTGTTCGCGGCGATCATAGCCACCTTTAATCCCTGATCCAATGCCCAAGCCCGACAAAAAAACCAGGGAGTTCGGTCCAATGTTAGATAATGCGGTACAGGTCAAATCCGGTGCACCAGTCAATGTCGATCACAGCCGCGATGCGTTTTTAACCGGGTTTGGCAAGGCGACCTTGGACGATCGCTATCTGTTGCCGGGGGAATCTTATCAGGATTTATTTGCGCGCGTTGCCAGCTATTACGGCGATGACCAGGCGCATGCGCAACGCTTATATGACTATATCTCGAAATTGTGGTTTATGCCCGCAACGCCAATTCTGTCGAATGGCGGCACCAATCGCGGTTTGCCGATTTCCTGCTTTTTGAACGAAGCCACCGACAGTTTGAACGGCATCGTCGATTTGTGGAATGAAAACGTATGGCTGGCCGCGCGTGGCGGCGGCATTGGCAGTTATTGGGGCAACTTGCGTTCGATCGGCGAAAAAGTCGGCGCGAACGGCAAAACATCCGGCATTGTGCCATTCATTCGCGTTCAAGATTCTTTGTCGCTGGCCATTTCACAAGGCAGCTTGCGCCGCGGATCGGCGGCATCCTATTTGCCAATCGATCATCCGGAAATCGAAGAATTTATCGAATTGCGCCGTCCAACCGGTGGCGATCCAAACCGCAAAGCATTGAATCTGCATCATGGCATTCTGATCACGGACGCGTTCATGCGCGCCGTGGAAAAAGATGCCGATTGGGCGCTGTTAAGTCCAAAAGACAAAGCAGTCATTCGTATTGTTTCCGCGCGGCATCTGTGGATTCGCATCCTGACTGCCCGTGTTGAAACCGGCGAGCCGTATATTGTGTTTATCGATCACGTCAATCGTGCGATTCCGGAACATCATAAACTGGCCGGTCTAAGCGTAAAAACGTCTAATTTGTGCAGTGAAATTACGCTGCCGACCGGCAAGGATCTGCATGGCAAGGAACGCACCGCCGTTTGCTGTCTATCATCCCTGAACTTGGAATATTTCCACCAATGGAAAGATCATCCGTTATTTATCGAAGACGTGATGCGATTCCTGGACAATGTTTTACAAGACTTCATCGACAAGGCGCCGGATTCCATGGCGCGCGCCAAATATTCCGCAACTCGCGAACGTTCGGTTGGTTTGGGCGTGATGGGCCTGCATTCTTTCCTGCAACAGAACAACATTCCAATCGAAAGCGTGATGGCCAAAGTTTGGAATCGCAAAATGTTCTCGCACATTAAAACGCAATGCGATGCCGCCAGCCAGGTTCTGGCCGAAGAACGCGGTGCGTGCCCGGATGCGGCCGATTTTGGCATTATGGAACGTTTTTCCAATAAAATCGCGATTGCTCCAACCGCATCGATCTCGATCATTTGCGGCGGCGCCAGCCCTGGAATCGAACCGATTGCGGCGAATGTGTTCACGCATAAAACTTTGTCGGGCTCTTTCCGCGTCGGTAATATCTATCTGGAAAAAGTTCTGGAGCAGTACGGCAAGAATGACGACGAAACCTGGTCTTCGGTCACTTTGCGTGGCGGATCGGTGCAACATTTGGATTTCTTGACCGATCATGAAAAATTGGTTTTTAAAACAGCCTTTGAATTGGATCAACGCTGGCTGATCGATTTGGCGGCCGACCGGACACCTTATGTATGTCAGGCGCAATCGCTTAATATCTTTATCCCGGCGGATATTCATAAACGCGATTTGCACCAGATTCATTACATGGCATGGAAGCGTGGCGTTAAATCATTGTACTATTGCCGTTCGCTGTCGATTCAGCGCGCGGAATCCGAAGTTACGGCTGGTCAGTTACAGGGGGACCCGTTGGCAGAAGCAGCCAAAGCAAAACAACAGATCGACAATGTCGATCCTGTACCAGCCAACGACGATCAGATCCGCATCGACCGCCCGGTTGCCAATGACCGTGCACCACAGCCAAATAATTACGAGGAATGTTTGGCCTGTCAGTAATTCTGTAAAATAATATTCTAAGAAAAGCGCCCGTCATTTACAAAAATGGCGGGTGTTTTTTTGTCTTTTAGAATCTTTACAAAAACATGGCAAAGTCTGTGGATAGGGGCGAGTGGGCAATTGCTATTATTGATAAAACAGTTACTCTAATGAAATAGAGAGTATTTTGCCTGATACATTTGCATAGCAAATGTATCAGGAATTCTACACGTAGACAAGTAAAGTGTTTTACTAAGTCATTTGTAAAGTTTTATCTATTTTTATTTTGAGGTTGAGAATGAAAAAAAGAATTATTTCCCTTATTTGTTCTTTTGTAGTGTTACTAACCTTAACTGCATGTGGAGTTGCAGCAAAAAATAGAAGTGATGATGTAAGAGCTAAATTAAATGAATTAGAAATTGGTATGACTAAAGAACAAGTATTAAGGGTGATGGGTAAACCTTATAAAAGAGAGTTGTATGGAAAATCAGAGTACTTTATTTATGAAACTGATCATTGGGCTACTGTAGATCAGGATAAATATACTCCTATTTATTTAGAAAATGGAAAAGTACGTGGTTGGGGAAGTAGTTATTATGATAATTCCATAAAACAAAAAATAGATGCAGATATAAAAATTAAAACAAATTAAGCGTATACGATTTAGAACGTGAGCAAGGAGAAATAAAATATGTCCAGACTATTAACGCCAAATCCAGTTTATAAGCCATTTCATTATCCATGGGCCTATGAAGCCTGGTTGACCCAGCAACGTATTCACTGGTTACCGGAAGAAGTTCCGTTGGCGGATGACGTCAAAGACTGGCGCAAGAAATTGACTCCGTCGGAACAAAATCTGCTAACCCAGATTTTCCGTTTCTTTACCCAGGCGGACGTCGAGGTGAACAATTGCTATATGAAGCATTATTCGCGCGTATTTTGCCCAACCGAAATTTTGATGATGTTGTCGGCGTTTTCCAACATTGAAACCGTGCACATCGCCGCGTATTCGCATTTGCTGGATACGATCGGCATGCCCGAAGTCGAATATTCCGCATTTCTGAAATACAAGGAAATGAAGGACAAATACGATTACATGCAAAACTTCACCGTCGATTCAAAAGAAGAAATCGCCAAAACATTGGCGGTATTCGGCGCCTTTACCGAAGGGTTGCAATTATTCGCTTCGTTTGCGATTTTGCTGAATTTCCCGCGCTTCAATAAAATGAAGGGCATGGGCCAAATCGTATCTTGGTCGGCGCGCGACGAATCGTTGCATTGCATTAACGTGATTCGTTTGTTCCGCACCTTTATTCAGGAAAATCCGGAAATCTGGACCGAAAAACTGAAGAAAGAATTGACCCATTCTTGCGAAACCATCATCGAACACGAAGATGCGTTTATTGATCTGGCGTTTGAAATGGGCGGGGTCGAAGGATTGACCGCGCAAGAAGTGAAAAACTATATCCGTTGGATCGGCGACCGCCGGTTGCAACAATTGGGTCTGCAGGCGATTTATAACATTCCGAAAAATCCATTGCCATGGATGGATGAAATGTTGAACGCCATTGAACACACCAATTTCTTTGAAAACCGCGCCACCGAATATTCCAAGGCCGCGACCATCGGTTCTTGGGAAGACGCGTTCGACGACGAATTCGGGTCAGGGACGGGGCATTACATCCCCGCCGGCGCGGACGATAAGGCGGCTTAAATTCGTTAATATAGGCTTTGAAATATGGGGTTTAGGCCAGGCGCCTAAACCCTTTTATTTTATGGTAGATTTTGCTATAACCCCAAGCTTCGGTTTTGTATAATAGACCGATATGGCGGCCGTAGCTCAGTTGGTTAGAGCGCTAGGTTGTGGTCCTAGATGTCGGGGGTTCGAGTCCCCTCGGTCGCCCCAATTTTCTCCGTAAAATATTAAGTGAAAATTGCCCTTCGAAGCCTTGGCGTAGGAGGGCTGGCCGCAACCATAATGGTTGGCTTTTACCGAATCGTAAAAAATCCGGTTTTTTTATTTTTCAATTCCTGGCGGGCAAAGGAAACTGCCTGGGTCAGCAATTTCATTTGTTCGGCGCTGCCGCCTAAATCCGGGTGTGCGGCGCGGGCCAGCGTGCGGAACGAAGCTTCCACTTCCGTTAGACTGGCGTTTTCTCCAACGCCTAATACTGTCCACCATTCGCGCGGATTTACATTTTTTGTCTTAAACGCAGGGCGTATGGATTCCGGTTCTGCAACCTGTTCTTCTGCGGCCTCTGGTATTGGGATTGCAAAGGCCGACAACATAATATCCAGGTAATATGGCGCCACGGTGCGCTCGCAAGCGCGGATGTGGCCTATGGTAACGCCGATGGCGCGCAAATTGTCTTTTGGATATTCCCACCCATCGCACGCCATGACATAAGGCTGATGCCCGACAAAAAAATAAACCGCAACGCCAGGATCGTCCAGTTTCCGGTCCAAATATTCCACGAACAACTCGCCATTCTTTTTTGCGGGAATATGGGAAGAAATCAAAATGTTGTTGGCGCGCAGACCTTTTAACTCGTTCAGAATATAATCGCGTGCCACCAGGAAATGAGTCACGTTATCTTTTGCCGGCAAGCGGTCTTTAGCGTTTAACCGTGGCCAATGATCCGGCCAGATCAAAGGATAGGGCGGAGCCTCGCTGATAAAGCTTATTTTTTTCGGCTTTTTAGACGGTTTATTCCAGGCCATAGGCGCGGTTTTTCCTACAAGCAATCCCAATATTAGGCCATAAAATGATTAAGGAATGGGTAATAAAATATTAAAAAGAAAAGGGATTTAGGGGATAATTCCGTCTTTACATTACATTTCCGTAACGTATATTTCCGTATCATTATTCGAAACCTGTCAGAAAGGCCAATTTTATGACCACGATTTCCAAAGTCAGTTTTTCTTCCATTAATGCAGCTAACAACTCAGATCAGTACACTGATATTTCAGGTACCGTAATTGTTTTAGTCCCAGAATCTTCAGGTGTTGCCAATGAGGTAGTTGGCGCATTAAATACCGTTACTAACGGGCAAATTGGCAACGCTATTCAAGCAAATGAGTTTAAAGGAAAAATTGGCCAGTCGCTTACGTTGAATTCGCCGCCCGGAATGAAAGCAGACCGCATCGTTTTTGTAGGTGTTGGAAAAGAAGATGATTATAAAAAGGATATCAATAGCACTGGCGGCTTAGTCGCTAAAATTGAAGGCATTGGCGGTGAAATTGCTGCTGGAATTATGGCTCAAAATCCAACCGCTGTAACTATTCTTGCCGACCAAGATGTGCCAGAATCCTTGGCACAACGGTATCAGCATTTGGCTATGGGATTTGCGCTTCGCTCCCATGCGTATACATTTAAAACCGATGAGGCAAGCGCAAAGGCCATGGGCAATAAATGTACCTTGGATGTGCGCATGGTAGCGGGTGTAAGCGTTGCAGAATCTGCTACAACGGAATATGCAAATATTGCAAAGGCCTTGGGTCCAGTTTTGACGGTAAGGGAATGGGTTGATACACCGGCAAATTTATTCGGCACTGGGGAATTTGTTGCTGCTGTTAATAAACAAATACAGGCTGCGGGTAACCCTGCCTTATCCGCTGATGTTATGGGTGAAGACGAGATTAATAAATATGGCATGGGCGGTGTTTTGGCTGTTTCTAGAGGAAGCCGCCGCACCAATCCACCACGCGTTGTTGTAATGCGTTATGAAGGCGCACCCGGGCAACCGGAATCAGGCATCGCATTGTTGGGTAAAGGTGTTGTGTTTGATACGGGTGGACACTCGCTGAAACCCACCGACGGTATGTTAACCATGCAAATAGACAAAGGCGGTGCTTGTGCTACATGGGGTGCAATGCAGTTGTTGGCATTATTGGGAGCAAGAGTAAATCTTCATGCCGTGTTGGGGATTGTAGAAAATGCTATGGATGGCGAATCTTATCCACTTGGCAGCATAATTACGCATATGCCTGGAGAAAAAGATAAACTAGGAAAAACTTCGAAAATCGAAAATACCGATGCGGAAGGACGTTTGGTATTGTTCGATATTTCTTCTTTTGCGCAACGGGAATTGGATGCAAAAAAATTGATTTCAACCGCAACATTGACGGGGGCCTGCATGTATGCTCTAGGCAATGCCACGTCGACTGGGTTCTTGGCTAAGAATCCAGAATTGAGGGATGCAGTATTAAGAGCAAGCGCAGTATCTGGCGAAAATGTATGGCAATTGCCGTATCACCCGCGATTGGACAAGCAGTTAGATTCGCCATATGCGGATATGCGCAATGTCGGCGCAGGGCCACTTGGAGGAGCGACATTGGGCGCTTGCTATGTTGCGCGCAGTATTTTGCCGGGTAATGATTATCTGCATTTTGATATTGCTGGAACTGTGGCCGAACCTGAAGGCACCGGCATCCATAACAAAGGCGGAACCGGCGCAGGTGTGCGTTTGTTAGCCGCGCTTGTTCAGGAAATCGCTAATACCCGGACAAACTAAAACTGCTCGCTAGAGCCCACGACGCGGAATACGTTCTTGATCGTGGGTTTCTTTAGCGTTAGTTCCTTGGCGGGGTTGAATTGATACAGGGTGATGGTTTTATCGTCCTGGCGCAGGAATTGTTTAACCAATCCTTGGCCGTCCATCAATTCGATCACCGCAAAACATCCCTTAGACAGCGGACGGTTAGGATTTACATATAATAATTCACCGGCGAAAAATCGTGGCTCCATACTGTCGCCGATCGCATAAACCGCGAATGCGTTGGATACGCCAAGCAAATTGGCCGGGCGATTGACAAAATCGCTGACCCGGCCATTATCAAAGAAAAATCCGTGAATGCCGCCCTTGACCCCGCCGATTAAAGGCAGATCCTTTGGCGTCGATTGAATATTGGCAACCTTGGACGAGGGGGCATCGCCAGCAACAATAATATCGGTAATCGTGCAAGCCAGCCCATCGGCCAGGCGGCGCATCCAATCGAGCGTCAGCCGGCGCTCGCCTTTTTCCAATTTATCGACTTGCGATTTGCTGGTGCCGATTTTCTCGGCCAAATCCTGCAGCGAATAGCCGCGCGCCAGGCGCAAATTCCGGATACGGTTGGTTTGTTGCATACAATGATCCTACACAATGTTTCACAGGATATATACCCAAATTGTATACTTATCAACAGGAATATTGGATACGATAATGGAAAAAGTACCCAAAATGGGTACTATACGGCTTATGAAACTAGCCGACTATTTATTGCAAAACGACCTAAGCCCCGCGGAATTTACCCGGTTATTGGGCCTATCCAGCAGTGCGACCATTCGCCGGTATATGCTTGGCGAACGGTTGCCCAGGGAAGAAATACTGTTGCGGATTATCCAGGCCACAGGCGGTAAAGTAACCCGCGAAGATTTTATATCCGGCGGCGTATCCCAAGCCGTGATTGCAAAAAAGGGGCGACAAAAACGGTTTATGTACTGCAATTTCTCCGCTGGCTTTGTCCGTTCTGTCGATGAACAGCAGTTGCAGGATTTTGGTTTAGAAGGTTGGTATATGCATGCTGCAGCAAATGAAAATATCAGCTTTCCAGTGTGGCAAGCCAAACAGGCTTTGCAATGCCGCCTGGAAATTGAATCCAATGGTAATTTAATTTTGGATGGCCGCAGGGTGGCGATGAAGCAAGCAATAATAGAAGCGAATCAAGTATTGAGGGATTTGAACAAGCCGTCAATTTATTATCCTTGCTTAAATCCGATCCATTCCAGCCGAAAAAGCGGTTGATTGACTTGGGTTTAGGCGTATGTGCCGCTTTAACCGCTATTTCGGGCAATTTGATCGAAAACGGCAATATCTTGCCATTTTTTTGGACATAATCCGGTATACTGAACAGGTGGTTTGGTTGTGCCATAACCAGTCGGTTGTGTTGTAACTAAAGGAATGACTGTGCCTAGAAAAACTTCTGCGAATGCTGGTTTTGCCATTGGAATGGTATTGTTGGTAATTCTTTTAATTGCCGCCGTTACTTCTTTTATAGCCAAAACCACAGGACATTTTGACAGCGGCAATGAAATCGGCCGCATCGATGTTATGAATTTTCGCAACAGCGCGGCGGATTTATATGGCGGCATAAGACGCATCGCAACCAGTTGTACGGTTGTCGATAATGGCGCTAATCAAGGTCAACGCGCCACAGAGCTATATTTTAATAACTGCATTCGTGAAATTAGGGGCTCTTTGCAGCAGACTGAGCCGAATTGCGAAAAGACCGATGATGACAGGCGGTGCCCATATAATAGTTTGTATGGCGGAGCAACCAGGACGCTGCTTCCACTGAAAATGTTTGTTCCTGCAAATGTGAAGGAAAAGTGGGATTTGGCTTATGGTGTGCGCTCACCATCGGATACTTCAGAAAAAATTGATATTGTTTTGTTTATTAATAAAATAAATGAAAAGGCCTGCCGGACTTTGGAGCAAGCTATTTTAAACCGTAATGATGTTACGGTTAGTATGGGTAATCAATTAAAATTTGAAAGCACAGATCAGGATTTGCCGGTTCCACGTAAAGAAGCATGTATCAAATACAATGCGTCCGATTATCAGTATTTTTTAGTTATTGGTAGTTTTTATGAATAAATTCCGATTTGTTTTCGCATCTCAAGCTGGCTTCGCTATGGGTATGGTTTTACTGGTGATTATTATGATAGCCGCCATATCCGCGGCATTATCATTAACTACCGGCAATCAAATGGCTTACGTAGACAGAGACCGCATCAAATCCAGCGTTGTTGCTCTTAAATCGCACGGGGCGCATATCCGCGAAACAATCAAAAATATGGAAAGAATATACCGCACTGGAGACATTGATTATGGGTCGACTTGTACTGGCGAAAGGTGTGTAGCGGCCAAAGTAAGACTGCAGAAAATACCGTCGAATATATTTTCTGGTAATCCTACCGGGGCTTATGGCTATAATTACTGGTCCATGGCGGATGCGGCTGTTTTTAATACATTCACCACGCGGGTTTTTGTTTTAAAACCCAGCGTAACTTCTGATGTTTGTACCATGATTGAATCCATGAACCGGGTGAGTTCGGTAAATGACAATGATATCCTCGTAGCCACCAGTTTTGCGGTGGATAATGTCAACAATGGCGATACTTTTACGGCGCAATTTAATTGGGATCCATCTTCTCAGGACGGTTGTTTTAAATATCAAGCTAACCGATATTATTATGTAATTATAGGCACAGGAAATTAAGATGATGCGGCAATATCATTATTATGCGTGTTTTATTATATCGCTTTTAACAGCCTGCGGACAGAACTTAACAACAGAACAGAAAATGTGCCGCATCGCGATCGAAGACGTGTTTCTGCCAGCCAATAAATTGACCATAGGTGATGTTGGATTTTCGGAAACCAGCACCGATATTCAAATCCCCGTCGAATATTCGATTGTGGATGCAACCGGGAAACGGGTGAATGATATCGCTATTTGTACCTTTGACAAAGCTGGCACGGAACCAAAACAAATTAAGGCCATTATTCAATTCAATAATGAAATCCCAGCACCCTATGTGCAGTTTATCAATAAACGCGTAGCTCGCAAAATGTTGATTGCTTCTGGCCAAAAACCTCCAGCAGAGCCAGAAACGGCGCCGCCAGTCATCATTCCGCAGAATCCACCTGCTGCTGCGGAATCCCCGTCAGCAATGCCGGCCAACATACCGCCACCGCCCTCGAAATAACAATCTCAATAAAAAAGCGCCCATTTACGGGCGCTTTTTGTTTCTCTTTATAATTTAAGCCGCTTTTTTGTTGCGTAACTCGACTTTTGGAAAATCAACGTCGTTTTGGCTTAACGAATTGAACAAATTGGTAAAATAGTTCAAGCCAATCACCGCGCACACCTCGGCGAATTCGCCATCGGTAATGCCAGCCGATTTCGCTTCATTAAATTCAGCATCGCTGATGTGACCTTTAGTGGCCAAAATCGACTTCACCAATTTTAGAATGGCTTTGGTTTTTGGGTCGGTTGCGGTGCCTTCGCGAGCCGATGCAATATCATCCGGACTCAGTCCGGCCTTGCCGCCAATCAATGTATGTGCCGACAGGCAATATTGGCAAGAATTTGTTTCCGCCATAATTAAGGCGATCGATTCCTTGATCTGCGGAGTTAATTGCGATTCGGCCAAGGCGTTGTTGATTGCGCCATAAGTTCCAAGCGCGGCGGGCGAATTTGCCATGGATTTAAAGATATTGGGAATCGACCCCAATTTTTTCTGCGTGGCTTCTAAATGCGGTTTGGATTTTTCAGGAGCGGAATTGAGATCGTTATATTTTAAACGGGCCATAGGATTCTCCGTAATTGGGGATAAAGATGATTGTAATGTAGTGATTAAACCGGCCCTGGCAAGGGAAAGATATAAAAAAATAATATGTCTTTGTTACGACGCTAATTTATGACTGGGAAAGGGGCGGGATTGATAATCCACCAGCCTTTCGTTCGGGAATACGGCGGTAATCGTCGTGCCAACGCCTTCTTCGCTGCTCAAGTCCAAAATGCCTTGATGCAACTCGATCAAAGATTTGGTGACAGGAATTCCAAGCCCGGTACCGGTGGTATGTTTGTTTTGTTCGTTCGACGCTTGCATATATTTTTGCATGACTTTGGGCAATTCCGCTTTTGGGATGCCAACGCCGGTATCCTGCACTTGCAACGCAAGGCCACGCGGTTCTACAAACGCACGCACGGTAATTTTGCCGCCGGGCAGGGTGTATTTAATCGCGTTTGACAACATATTAAGCAAGATTTGCTTGATCTTGGTTTCATCGCCGCGCACAACCGGCGGTTTTTCCGGCAGTTCAACACTGATCGTCAGCTGCCCGTTTTGCGCCGAATCGCGCATCAAGGCGACGGACGATCGGACAACTGCATCGATTGGAACCTCGGATTCATGCAATTCCAAAACGCCCGCTTCGATTTTCGACAAATCCAGCGTGTTATTAATCAACTGCAATAAATGACGGCCGGAATCATGGATATCTTCGGCATAAGAACGATACCGTTCATGGCCCAATGGTCCAAAAATTTCACGGCGCAATACGTCGGCGAAACCGATAATCGCATTTAACGGCGTTCTGATTTCATGGCTGATACCGGCAAGGAAGTCCGACTTTGCTTCGCTGGCGGTGACGGCTTGTTCGCGCGCGACTTCCAGCAGACGTTCGTTTTCCTTGCGTTCGGTGATATCGCGGAAAGTAATCAGCCAGTTCATGTGGCGGCCTTGCTGATCGGTCACGGGTACAACGCCGACCTGTGCCCAATATGGGGTTTGATCCTTGCGGTGCAGAATGATTTCAATATCGGCTGTCTTGCGCTGACGCATCGCCGATTGAATATCGCGGAAACGAATATCTTCGGTTTCCGGCCCTTGGAATATTTTCAAAGTAGCGCCTAGAATATCGTTCTGTGCGTAACCGGTAATGGTGCTGGCGGCAGCATTGCAGAAAATAATTTTAGGGCCCGGCGTATCGATTGGGCCTGGTTCGGTGATGACGATGCCGTCATGCGAATTCAACGCCGCCAATTGGAACAGTTTAAGGCTGTTTTCTATGACTTTACGTTGGGTGATATCCTCGACCGTAGTCACGCGCAACATGCTGCCATCGGCGCGCTGCAATCGGCCGGCGGTAATTTGCACATCAACTGGACGGCCATCTTTGCGCAGACAAGTGCCTTCGCCGGGCATTTCGGCCCCGGTCTTCATAAATTGAGCATAAATTTGTCTGGCGCGCTGATGTTCGGCGAATGGCAATAAAATCGTAAATTCGCGGCCCAATAAATCTTTGGATTCATAGCCGAAAATTTTGCAGAAGGCCTGGTTTACACGCACAAAACGGCCGCTTTGATCGCTGACGCCAATGCCGATCTGTGTCGATTCCAGGATCGAGGAAACTAGTCGTTCGCTCTCGCGCAAGGCCTGTTCGGCAAGGTTGTTTTTAATCGCGCTGGCTAATGTATCCGCCGCGGACTGTAGAAAATATACTTCGTCTTCATCGTAAATAGCGGGTTCGGCGCTATGAATGCTCAGAATGCCGTATGGGCCATTCAGGCCGGAAATAACCACCGCCACGCCGCTTTTAATTTGATGTTCGCTAAGCAATGGAGAAATGGCAAACCGCTGATCTTGGTCGTAATTTTCGATCACTACCGGATTCAGGGATTTTAAAGCAGCGGCGGCCTGGGTATTGTCCCAAATCGAACTTTTATGTGTTCCAACCAAACCGTCTTGCCAACCGATACCGGCGCGTAAAATCAGCATTTGCTCATTGGACGAGTATTCTTGAATTTTACAGAATGGCACGTTCAGGGCATTGGCAATAATTTCAACCGCCTTGCCCAGCATGATTTTTAAATCCAATTGCGTTAAGGCTAATTGGCTTAATTCCGCAATGGCGGCTTGCTGATAAATTTTTCCGGCCAAGGCATCGGCAGTGGTTTTGCGATCGGTAACATCGAACGACACGCCAACCAGTTCAACCACATCGCCGCTTTCGTCCGCCAATGGCACCAAAGTGGTTTGGAACCAGCGTTTGCCGATCGGCAGATCCATATATTCTTCAAAAATGGTCGATTTGCGCGTTTCCAAACACTGAACATAATATTTACGGATATTCTGCGCTTGGCCGGTGGGCATAATATCTTCGGGACGTCTGCCGGCAATAGTATCGGTAGTTTGGCCAGCCATATCTTCGTATTTTTGATTGGCGGAAATATAAACAAAATCTTTTTCCGATGTGACGGCAACGCGGAAAATTCCTGCTGGCGTGTATCGCAATACGGCTTCCAGTCTTGCATAATCTTCGTTCTGGCTTGATTCGGCATCCAGTTCTTGGGCTGGCGGACTCGTTGGCGCTTCGGCAGCGTCAGTCGGCAGCGATGCGAATGAATCTACCATTGCCGCCGGTGCTGGTGTTGGTTCTGGTGCAGGTGCAGCAGGGTAAGGGCTGCTGGCAAAAGGATCAAAAGGTTCAAATGGAATGGTAACGGGGGTTATGGATACTGGCGGCAAGGAAGGCAACTGCGGCACGGACGGCAATGAAGGTTGTGACGGGGCAATGGTTACAGGCGGCACATCGCCGAAAATCAAACCGGTATTTGGGGCGGGGGAGCCAAGCGCGTTGCCATTGCCATTCTGGCTTTTAGCCGTGTTGCCGTCCTTTTTGATAAAACGCAAGGTAAAGAAATTTTCGCCATGATCGTGGCCTAATTTACTGACCGAGGCATCCACAGCGATGGTCGCGCTGCTGCGCGTGCGAAGGATCAATGGGCCTTGCCACGGCTCTTCCAAATCGAAATTGTAATTTTGCCAGGTGGTGTTGACCGGATCTTCAAGATCGGCAATCAATTGATGCAAAGACTGATTATATAAACGGCCTGCGGTAAAGTTGATTAAATCTTCGCAGGCTTTATTTACCGATACGATCCGGGCGCGGGTATAGGGTGCGCGTGTTTCGGTTGCGACCAACATAATTGGATCGCGCACCAATTGGCACATGCCTTCGAATGCTTTGAGTGGTCCTGAAGTAGCGACCGTCACCCTTGCTCCTAAATCGTTATAATTTTTATATGGTCCATCCAGCATAAGCGTATCTCTACCCTAATTCAGGCCTTGCAGGTTTCGGACACAATATTCCATATGTATTCTAAATGGATATCGAAATGGAGTCAACATATTAATAACACAGCATAAAATTAACTTTTTAAGATAAAATCATCTAATAAATGATTGATTTGTAATGGTGATTCTAATGGTGGCAAGTGGCCAGTATTTGGAATTTGGGTGTATTTAGCACCTTTGATAGACCCGCTGATTTCTCGTAAGATTTCGGGCGGGGTAATAATATCGCCTTCTCCGGCTATAATCATGGTGGGTTGGGTGATGGTGGGCAGCAAGGATCTGTTATCCGGGCGATGCATAATGGCGGTTTGCTGACGAATAAAAGATTCTTTTCCAACACTTTCTGCCATAGTTCTAACCAAACTGGTTAGCTTGTCATTGGATAAATTATGGGGATGCAGCAAGCGCGGCAACAATCGCGGAGTAACCCCGTTAAATTGGCCTTTATCGGCTAATTCTATCAATCCCTGACGGACTTGTTTTTGTTCGTCCGTATCGGCTCGGGCGGAAGTGTTCATTAATACTAAACGGGATATTTTATCGCTTGCTAAGCGCAATAAATCGAACGCGACATACCCGCCCATGGACAAGGCAACCACAGCCCAGTTCGTAGCGGTAGAAAGGTTTCTTTTAATAACCGATTCCGCCAGCGACACCGTACGGTCGAAACCGGTAATATCGGCCACCACGCAATTCGCGCCTTTATCCGTTAAATGGGCGATTTGGGCGGCAAACAGCCGCTGATCGCACAGCAGTCCCGGAATAAACAATATGTTTTTGGTCATTTTAACCCGCCTTACGCTTTATGGCTTCACAATCGGCCATATTTTCCTTATAAGTTCGACAAGCTTAATAAAAACAATATCGAGTTGTAAACTAGAATCTCATGCCATTTGCTAATTTGGGCTTAAGTGATGCGGTCTTAAAGGCCGTGGCCGAATCCGGATACACCACACCGACACCTGTTCAAGAACAAGTCATCCCCTTGGTTTTAATGGGCCGGGATGTATTGGGCTTTGCTCCAACCGGAACTGGTAAAACCGCCAGTTTCATTTTGCCGATGCTGGATATTTTGTCCGGCGCGCGGCATCGCGCGCGTATGCCGCGTTCGATCATTTTGTCTCCGACACGCGAGCTTGCTACCCAAATCGCCGAAAATTTCGATACGTATGGGAAATATTCCACTTTGTCTAAAGCGTTGTTGATCGGCGGCGTTGGATTCGAAGAACAGGAAAAATTATTGGATCGCGGTGTCGATGTATTGATCGCAACGCCAGGCCGGTTGATGGATCATCATCAGCAAGGCCGCATTCTACTGAATGACGTGAAGTTACTGGTCATCGACGAAGCCGACCGGATGCTGGATATGGGATTCATTCCCGACATTGAAAAAATTGTCAGCTTTGTGCCGACCATTCGGCAGACATTGATGTTTTCGGCAACCATGCCGGACGAGATTCTGCGCCTTGCGAAAAAATTCTTGATGAATCCGAAAGAAGTCAAGGTTGAACGCGCGGTTACCAACGCGACGCCTATCGAACAATTTTATGTCAAGGCGCCAAGCGATTTCAAAGCGAAACGCGGATTGCTGCGCGATGTGATCAATCATCTGCAGGTTAAGAACGCCTATATTTTCTGTAATCGCAAAAAAGACGTCGATATTTTGTGCAAATCGCTGCAAAAACATGGTTTTGCAGCCGGCGCTATGCATGGCGACATGGATCAATTCGACCGCAACAAAACTTTCGATGAATTTAAATCCGGCAAAATTACCATGCTGGTTTGCAGCGATGTTGCCGCTCGCGGATTGGATGTTATGGATGTCAGCCATGTGGTGAATTTCGATGTGCCGTGGAACACCGAAGATTACGTGCACCGCACCGGCCGCACCGGCCGCGCTGGAAAAACCGGATGCGCGGTAATGCTGGTAACAAAACACGAAGATAAATCGTTCGAACCGATTAAAAAACTGGCTGGAGATTTATTGAAAGTACTGCCATTGGAATCGGCGGAAATTATGGCGGATAGCGATGGCGAAGAAACGGGCGAACCGACCCGTCACCATAATCGCCAGCATCGCCGCAACCGCAGCCGCCATGGCCGCCGTCAGCCCGGTTCAGGCGGCAGACCCCATCATAATCGTCCGCATCATGGAATTCATGTGCATCACGGCGAATTTGAATTGCCGCGCGATGACGAACCAGCAGACAATATCGGCAATCGCATTGCCGATGACGATAATTCAATCCCAGACGATATTGGCAACCGCGCTTCGGCGGATGAAAGCCCGGCCAATTTTTCGAATGATCGCGGCGAAGGCCAATCGCGCGGCCGCCGCCGCCGCGGTGGGAGAGGGCGCAATCGCAACCGTGACCGGGATCGTGATGGTTCGCAAAGTGAAAATCGGGAGCAACGTTCGGAACAGCGTCCACCGCGTGAAAATCAATATCCTCGTGAACGTGGCCAGACATACAATGAACGCCGCGAAAATAATCAGAATCGCCAAAATCGGGATCGTTCCGAACGGCGCGATAACCGCACGCATCGCCAAGACCGTGAGCCTTCGCCAAAGGGATTGGGCGATCACGTGCCCGCGTTTTTGGTAAAAAAATAATTCATAATTTCATAGGAGAATTTCTATGGCAGATAAAATGGATGCCCGGCAAATTAAAGAGGCTTTAGCGTCTTTGCCGGGTTGGCGTTTAAATGAAGCTTATACAGGGATTAAAGGCGATAAGTCCCCTCATGATGCTATTGAAAGAGCATTTGATTTTCCCGATTTTTCTG
The DNA here is from genome assembly GCA_004295055.1 of Alphaproteobacteria bacterium. Taxonomy (NCBI): domain Bacteria; kingdom Pseudomonadati; phylum Pseudomonadota; class Alphaproteobacteria; species Alphaproteobacteria bacterium. The sequence continues at coordinate 117,158 of SHNJ01000030.1, forward strand.
CTGCTTGGGGATTTATGAATCGTTGCGCTCTTGAGGCAGAAAAAGGCGATCATCATCCTGATTGGAGCAATTGTTATAATCAAGTTGTTGTGCGCTTGACAACGCATCATTGTGGTGGTGTATCAGAGTTAGATTTTGCGTTGGCTAGGAGAATGAACGCATTTTGTAATCAGCGATAATTAAGTTTTTGCTGATTAATTCCACTACACCCTCAAACATCTCTGTCGTCAGGCGTTTGGTTTGCGTGTTGTACCGGGAACAATGATAGGAATCGTATAATTTGATTCCATTCGGCAGCTCATGCACCGCGCCATGGGCGAATTTATATGTGGATTTTTTTACGCCAAAAGTATCCAGCGCCGCGTTATGAGCGATCAATCCCAGAACTAATACAAATCTTAAATTCGGCATTGCCGCGATTTCGGCGCGGATAAATGGCTGGCAGGTTTTTTGTTCTTCTGGCGTCGGTTTATTTTCCGGCGGTACGCAACGAACCGAATTGGTAATGCGGCAATTGACCAATTGCAACCCGTCATTGGCGGTTTTGCCGTAATGGCCCTTAGCAAATCCGAATTTCAATAACGTCGCGTACAATAAATCCCCGGCGTAATCGTTGGTAAACGGCCTTCCGGTCGCATTGGCGCCTTTTAATCCAGGAGCCAGCCCCACAATTAAAAGTTGTGCATCCAATTCGCCAAAAGATGGCACCGGACCGTTATAAAACTGCGGAAACTTATTCTGGTTGGCGCAACGGAATTCCACTAATCGGGGACAAAGAGAGCAACTTTTGGTTGGTGGATTGAACATGGGGTTTATGCTATACAGGGGTTTAAATGACTGATGTTTTTTGGTTGTGGTTTTACAATTAACAATCAGATTATAACCGGGGGAGGTATAATCGCATCATGATTCTTATCGGTCTTGGAGCAAATCTGGCAAGCGAAAAATACGGCTCGCCACAGCAAACATTGGAAGCCGCGATTGCGGCAATGCCCCAATACGGCATTCACGTTATTAAAAAATCGCGCTGGCATCAAACGGAACCCGTACCCAAATCCGATCAACCCATGTTCACCAATGGCGTTATTGCCGTGGAAACGGAATTGACGCCTTATCAATTGCTGGATGCATTGCGGCAGATCGAAAATGATTTTGGCCGCATCCGCAATGGGGTTAGAAACGAGGCGCGTTGTATCGATCTCGATCTTTTGACCTATAACCATGAACGGATCAACGATCCGCCACGTTTGGAATTGCCGCATCCGCGCATGCTGGAGCGGCCTTTTGTGATGCAGCCATTGCTGGAAGTCACGCTCGAATGGCGCTTGGCGGGATAATTGTTTACATTTAGGATATGATGTGTTATGTTCCCTTTTATGAAAAAGGGCAAAACAACCATATTTGGGCCGGATGTACCTAAATGGCAGCAGAAATTGCTGACATGGATGGATGATACATTGTCCAGTGCCAAGAATATTTTGAAATGGACGTTTGGCTTTGGTGCGGTATGTGCAATCGGCGCGGGTTTGGTGGGGCTGGCAGTCGGTGGAATTACTGCTATGGCCGCCGCTATTCCAGCTGCTGCTGCGGTAGGGTGCCAATTGGGGGGCTTAATAGGCTTAGGTATATATGCCAAATCGGCAATTCGCTCTTATTTTTCAATCAATAATGGCACTAATTTAAATTTAAACGCTAAGGCTAGCGGCGATACAGCCGGGGCTAAAACTATCGATTTGGGATTGCCGATAATCAAGGCATTTGGCTTGCCGGTTGTTTGGCAAGGAATACCCTTGAACGGCGGAGTTTTAAGAGCGACTCAGTCCCAGCCGGATGGTCCGATTTCACTGCGATTATTGGATCGTTCCGTAACGAGATAAATAATCATATCTTTTTACAATACGCCGCAATTTCTGACTTGCCGATTAAACTATTGCAATTTCACAATTTTTGATTATATTTTTGTTCCCCCTATATTTATTTTAAGGGATTTATACGATCCGTTGATATACTGAATTATTGAAAGGATGAGGCATGGCTCGCGTTACTGTTGAAGATTGCGTGGAAATTATTCCAAATCGATATGAATTAGTGATGGTTGCGGCGCAGCGCGCGCGGGATATTTCCGCCGGCGCGGTTCTGACCATTGAACGCGACAATGACAAAAATCCGGTGATCGCTTTGCGCGAAATCGCGCAAGAATCTGTGACCCCGGCGGATTTGAATGAATCTTTGATTAAAGGATTCCAGAAAACTCCGCAAATCGCACCGGAGCCTGAAGAAGAATTAACCGATTTAGTATTGCCGGATCCAAAAATGGGCGACGATGAATTGATCGGCGCCGCTGGCATTCGCGACGTATCTGAAGAAGACGACGAAGAAGGCGACGAAGCATTGGAAGACATGGACGGGTTAAGTGTCTATGACGATGCGAACGCGGCCTTTTCCGACGCCGATACCTCTGCCGAAGACGCTGGATCTGGCAGTGGTGAGGACAGCTAGGACTTAGCTGATCGAAATCCGTGATCCGTCAATATGAACTGGTAGAGCGCGTCAAATCATACGATCCTAATGCGGATGAGGACGCGCTAAACCGGGCATATGTGTTTTCTCTGCGCGCGCATGGATCGCAAAAACGCGCTTCCGGCGACCCGTATTTTTCTCATCCACTCGAAGTCGCCGCGATTCTGACCGATATGAAATTGGATGCGGCGTCGATTATTACCGCGCTTTTGCACGATACGGTCGAAGACACGCAAACCTCGCTCGAAGATATTCAAAAACTGTTTGGCGAGGAAATCGCCCGCCTTGTCGACGGCGTAACCAAACTTTCCAAAATTGAATTGCAGAATGTGCAAAACAAGCAGGCGGAAAATTTCCGCAAGCTGGTTATCGCCATGTCCGAAGATATCCGGGTTTTGCTGGTGAAATTGGCCGACCGGGCGCACAACATGCGCACGTTGCATTTTTTCAAAGATCCGGAAAAACGCCGCCGCATCGCGCTTGAAACCCTCGAAATCTATGCGCCGCTGGCCGAACGGATCGGCATGCAATCGGTCAAGGATGAATTGGAAGATTTGGCGTTCGCAGAATTATATCCGGATGCGCGCGATTCGCTCATTGCGCGGTTGAATTTCCTGCGCGCCAAGGGCGACAATGTCATTGGCCGCATTATCGACGAATTGAAAGAATTATTTAATGCTGGCGGAATTCCGTGCCATATTTCCGGCCGTGAAAAAACGCCTTATTCGATTTGGCGTAAAATGCAGCGCCGCAATGTCGAATTCGAACAGCTAGCGGATATCATGGCTTTCCGCGTAATCGTCGATAATATCGAACAATGCTATCAATGCCTTGGCATGGTGCACAGCCAGTATCCGGTCGTGCCCGGAAGGTTCAAGGATTATATCTCGACGCCAAAACCGAACGGTTACAAATCGTTGCATACGGCGGTGATTGGTCCGGAAAAAGAACGTATCGAAATTCAAATCCGCACCCATGAAATGCACGAGATTTCGGAAATGGGCGTTGCCGCGCACTGGAATTACAAGCAGGGCGAAGGATTGAAGGAAGGCAAGCATTTCCGCTGGCTGCGTCAATTGCTGGAAATTTTGGAACAAGCCGAAAGCCCGGAAGAATTCCTGGAACACACCAAACTGGAGATGTATCAGGATCAAGTGTTCTGCTTTTCGCCAAAAGGCGATTTGGTGGCCTTGCCACGCGGTGCCACGCCGGTCGACTTTGCTTACGAAGTGCATTCGGCCGTGGGAGATGCTTGTGTCGGCGCGAAAATCAATGGCCGTATCATGCCATTGCGTACTTTGCTGAAAAATGGCGATCAGGTGGAAATCATTACCTCGAAATCGCAAACGCCATCGCCGACTTGGGAAGAATTCGTCGTCACCGGAAAAGCCAAATCGCATATCCGCAAATTTGTACGCAGCCAAAAGCGTGCTCAGTACTTGAATCTTGGCAAGCAGATCATGCAAAAAGCCTTTCGCCATGAAAACAAGCCGCTTAACGATAAGCTGGTCGAAGGCGTGATTAAAAAATTCAACGCGACCAATGTCGACGATGTTTATGCGTTGGTGGGCGAGGGGATTCATACCGCAAAAGAAGTTTTGCTAAGCATTTATCCCGAAGAAAAAACCGCCAATCAACCATTGCCGACGCCGCAAAATATGATCAAGCCGGCGAAGATTGCCAAATCCAGCCATTCTTTGCCAATCAAAGGACTTATCCCAGGTATGGCGCTGCATTTCGCGAAATGCTGCCATCCGTTGCCGGGAGACCGGATTGTCGGCATTGTTACAACCGGCAAGGGCGTTTCGATTCACACATCGGATTGCGATGTATTGCAGAATTTCGCCGATCAGCCGGAACGCTGGTTGGATGTGGGTTGGGATAACGACCATATGGAAGGCGAAAAACACGTTTCCCGCATGATGGTGGTGATTGCCAATGAACCCGGTTCTTTGGGCAGTTTGTCGACCGTCATTGGAAAGTGCCAGGGCAATATCACCAATTTGCGCATCACCAGCCGCAGCACCGAATTTTTCGAAATTATCGTGGATGTAGAGGTAAAAGATTTAACTCACCTTACCGAAATTATGGCAGCACTGCGCGCCACATCCGTAATCAATTCTGTTGAACGTATTTCTTCCTGAGGTTTAGAATGTCTTCCATCCCGCCTGTCCGTTTAGGGGTCAATATCGATCACGTGGCCACGTTACGCAATGCGAGGGGCGGACAATATCCGGATATTTTACGCGCTGCCGAAGCATCTATTCAAGGTGGCGCGGATTCGATTACCGTGCATCTGCGCGAAGACCGCCGCCATATCAAAGACGCCGATGTGGTATTGCTGCGCGAGAAGACTCGCGTGCCGATGAATTTGGAAATGGCCATGACGCCGGAAATGCTGGATATCGCTTTGCGCGTAAAGCCGCACGCCGTGTGCTTGGTTCCGGAAAAACGCGCGGAACTGACAACCGAAGGCGGACTTGATTTGGTTAATATGGATTTGGAATTTTCGGATATGGTGATGCGATTGCAGGCGGCGAAAATCCAGGTATCCGCCTTTATCGATGCGAATGTCATGCAAGTCAGCAGCGCTAAGGATTTGGGCATAAAGGTGGTTGAATTCCATACCGGCCAATACGCGCACTCAAAACCCGAACAGCAGCAAGAATGGGCGGCCGAAATTGCGCGAGTCGCGGATCATGCGGTTAAAATGGGGGTGACGTGCCATGCCGGTCACGGATTGAATTACGATAATGTCGGTTTAATTGCCGCGATTCCGCAAATCACCGAATTGAATATCGGCCATTTTCTGATGGCGGAATCGATGTTCATCGGGCTTACTGGTGCGGTGCGGCACATGAGATTCGTAATGGATCAGGCGAGAGCCGCCAAACAAGTGGCCAGCACATGATTATTGGGGTCGGCACAGATATTGTTAAAATCGACCGAATTGAGAAAGTATTAAGTCAATTCGGGCCGCGGTTTTTGAATCGTGTCTTTAGCGCGGAAGAACGCGAAAAAGCATCGCGCAGCCATCGTCCGGCGCGTACCTTGGCCAGCCGTTTTGCCGCCAAGGAAGCGGCGGCAAAGGCCCTTGGGATTGCCATCCGCTCGGGCGTCCGTTTTTCGGATTTTAGCGTTTCCAACGATAAAAACGGCAGACCAATCCTTAAAATTGCTGGAAAAGCGGCGGAATTGACGGCTTCTTGCGTGCCGAAAGGAGCGCAATTGCAGGCGAATTTAAGCCTGGCGGAAGAAGACGATTACGCTGTGGCTTTTGTGGTTCTGTCCGCCAATACCCCCGTTTAAACCAAAGCAAATATTTGATTGGGCGCGCTTAATCCCCTATATTATTTTCTTTAATTTCAGATGAAAATCCAAGGCTTTTTGATGACCGATATCGCGCAAAACACCAAAGCAAAATCCCCGGCCGGCGAATGGCTGGAAACTATCAAGACCATCGTGTATGCGGTATTGCTCGCCTTGCTGATTCGCACTTTTATTTTCGAACCGTTCAGCATCCCATCGACATCGATGTTGCCATCGCTTTTGGTAGGCGATTACATTATCGTCAGCAAATATTCTTATGGGTACAGCAAGCATTCTTTTCCGCTCAGTTTGCCTTTGTATGATGGCCGCATCAGCGAAAAAATTCCGGAACGCGGCGATGTGATTGTTTTTAAGCTGCCGCGCGATAACCGCACCGATTATATTAAACGTTTGATTGGCCTGCCTGGCGACGAGATCCAGGTTAAAAAAGGCATTTTGTACATCAACGGCAAGGCCGTTACGCGTTCACGGGTAGAAGATTATATAGATCACCCCAATAATCCAATTCCAAACGTTTCGCCGTCGCGATTTATGCAATATCGGGAAACTCTGCCGGATGGCGGTTTGGTTCACCCGATTTTGGAATTGAGCGACGAGGCGCGTTTGGACAATACGCCAGTGTACAAAGTTCCGGACGGCCATTATTTTTTCATGGGCGACAATCGCGACAACTCCATGGATAGCCGCGTTGAAAGTTCGGTTGGATTTGTTCCGGCGGAAAATTTGATTGGCAAGGCGCAATATGTATTCTTTTCCATGAAGGGCGGATCGCCCTGGTGGCAGATTTGGAACTGGCCGTTTTCCATCCGCTATGACCGATTGTTCGTGAAAATTCGCTGATGGACGATATTTTACGACCGCTGGAACAAAAACTGGATTATCAATTCCGGGACCGGTCGTTGTTGGAAAAGGCGCTGCGCACGCCTGGCTCCATAGTCAAAAAACTGCAAAGTTATGAACGGCTTGAATTTTTAGGCGATCGCGTCTTGGGCCTGATTGTCGCGGAAATGCTGTATCATCGTTTTCCCGAAGAACGACAAGGCGATTTATCGAAACGGTTCGTGGCGTTGGTTCGCCAGGAAACTTTGGTGGAAATAGCCAAGCAAATTGAATTGTTGGATTTCACCAGCAGCGTTGCGGATGTTCCGGCCAAAGACATTACGCCATCCATGCTGTCGGATGTGATGGAAGCTTTGATCGCGGCGATTTATGTCGATGCGGGATTTGTCAAATCGGTGGAAATTATTGGCCGGCTATGGCAGCCGATGATTGACCGCCATGCAGCTCCGCCGCGCGATGCGAAAACAGAATTGCAAGAATGGGCACAAGCGCGGGGACTTGGCTTGCCGAAATATGACGTCACGCAGACCAAGGGCCGGGCGCATCAGCCGACCTTTACGGTGCAAGTTTCCTTGGCGCAATATCCCGTAAAAAGCGGTACCGGAAAAAACAAACGCATCGCCGAACAAGAAGCCGCCGGTCAATTGCTGGAATATTTGGAAAAGAAAGATGGATAAAAATTATTGATATAATTCCTCCCCCTTTGGGGGAGGGTAGGGAGGGGGTTAGGCATGGTATATATATCAATAAAGCAAAACCTATCCCTCCCCAACCCCTCCCAAAGGGAGGGGAATTTTAAGGAATGGAAATGAATTCCCAAAACACTAAATCCCAACACTTCGGCTATGCCGCCATTGTCGGCGAACCCAATGCGGGAAAATCGACGCTGGTCAACGCGTTGTTAAAACAAAAAGTAACGATTGTAACGCCAAAGGTGCAAACCACCCGTTTCCGCGTACAGGGCATTTATGTCGAAGGTAATGCACAAATGGTGCTGGTCGACACGCCCGGTTTATTTGCGCCAAAAACGCGCTTGGATAAGGCGATGGTCAAATCCGCGCGCGATGGATTCGACGCGGCTGATATCGCCATTTTTCTGATCGATTTAAAAAGCAAACAATCGGCGCAGCAGATTTTCGACGTTCTATCCAAAACCCGCGCGCCGGATAGAAAATTATATGTGCTGAACAAATCCGATATCGTTAAACAAGATGTTATCGATGCTGTAAAACAAGCAATTGTAGCGCAAGATGCCAATGCCGAAATCCATGTTATTTCCGCGTTGCGAGGAATGGGCGTTGATGAACTTCGTTCGCGCGTTATGCAATTACTCCCGCAAGCACCGTGGCATTATCCCGAAGATCAATTGACCGATATTTCCGAACGCTTGCTGGCCGCTGAAATCACACGGGAGCAAATATTCCTGCAATTGTCCCAGGAATTGCCGTACGGCATCCATGTCGATACCGAAAAATGGGAAGATTACAAAAACGGCAGCGTGAAAATCGACCAGGCGGTGATTATCGCGCGCGAAGCGCACAAGCCCATTGTTTTGGGCAAGGGCGGCACGCAAATCAAAAAAATCCGCGAAGCAGCCCAGGCGGAAATGCAAAAAATATTCGATCGCCCGGTGCATTTATTCCTGTTCGTCAAAGTCCGCGAAGATTGGGCAGAAAATAAGGCTTTTTATAAGGATATGGGGCTGGAGTTTTAGCCACCAATCGCCACCATCTTGTTTACATTAAGGAAATAGTGTGTTAAGGTCTCGGTATGGTTACAAGACGCAGAAAAACCGTCCAATCAACGCCCGCACCAAGTCCCCTGGCGCGCGAATTGGCTGCGGCTAAATTCCGGGATGCTATAGATGAAATTCGTCTGCGACGCTGTTCCTTAACTTTTGTATCTTGTGAGCCTGGTGGAAACCGTTTTTCTGTTACTTATGATCCTAATGATTCAGAATCCGTTGCTAGAGCCGAAGACACATTTTCTCGGATGCTGCAATTTCATGATGTACAAAAAGGCAGAACAAGGTCCTAGAGCTGCCCTTTAAGGCAAAATTTTTCCTCGCAACATAAGTTTATTATGGCTTGGACAAACGCTCTATTTCCTTGACCCTTATCCGTTCTTCTTGCCACAATAAATCATGCAACTCTCCGGCGATGGCATCGTTCTGTCCTGTTCCAGGCTGGGCGAAAATAATCATATCCTGTCCACTTTTACTCGCGATCATGGCCGGGTGAATGGATTGGTGCGTAAACCGACCGCCGCGACCCAAGGTCTTTATCAAACCGGAAATCTGATTCATATCGTTTGGCAGGCGCGGCTTGCCGATCATTTGGGAGCCATTAAGGCTGAAATGCACCGGCCACTTGCGGCGCAATTTATGACGATGGGCCCCGTTATGCTGGCGATGCAGGCGGCATGCGGCTGGTGCCAACTAAGTTTGCCGGATCAACAACCATATCCGGTTTTGTACGACAGTCTTTTAAATTTACTGGGCAATTTGCAGGGGCAGGATTGGATGCTGGCCTATGCGTTATGGGAAGTGAATTTGTTGCAGCATTTGGGATTTGGCTTGGATTTGTCGGCCTGCGCGGTGACAGGCGCGCAAGATAATTTGACGCATATTTCGCCGAAAACCGGCCGCGCGGTTTCGCGGGATGCGGCGCAGCCATGGCTGGATAAATTATTGCGTCTGCCGGATTTCGTTTATCAATTTTATGCCAACGACAATTGGCCGCAAGCAATAAACGATAATTTGCCGCAAAGCGATATTTTGGACAGTTTGCGTCTTAGCGGTTATTTTCTGGATCAACATATCCTCAATCCCCGGCGAAAATCGGCGCCAACCGCGCGCGGACTCTTGATTCGCAAGCTAGAACTGTTACAAGCATAACATGGCAAAAACAGCAGACTTATTCGGCGGCGAAATTAAATCCGTCCCATTTGGCGAGGCATTAAGCGAACGTTATCTATCGTACGCGCTGTCGACCATTGTGTCGCGTTCCTTGCCGGATGTGCGCGATGGCTTGAAACCCGTGCATCGCCGGTTGCTGTACGCGATGCATGAACTGGGACTGAAATCCGAGGGCGGGTATAAAAAATGCGCCCGCGTTGTGGGCGACGTTATCGGTAAATACCACCCGCATGGCGAGGTCGCCGTGTATGACGCGATGGTTCGCATGGCGCAGGATTTTTCGATGCGCTATCCGTTGGTCGATGGGCAGGGGAACTTTGGCAGTATCGATGGCGACAATGCGGCAGCGCAACGGTACACCGAATGTAAAATGACCAATGTGGCCGAAGCCTTGCTGGCTGGCCTGCGCGAAAACGCGGTCGATTTCCGCCCGACTTACGATTCCAGCGATGTGGAGCCGGTGGTTCTGCCTGGCGCATTCCCGAATTTATTGGCCAACGGCACCAGCGGTATCGCGGTCGGCATGGCCACGAATATTCCGCCGCACAATGTAGGCGAGATTTGTTCAGCACTGATTCATTTGATCAAACATCCCAATGCGCGTGTGGCGTCGTTATTGGAATATGTCCAAGGGCCGGATTTCCCAACTGGCGGCGAAATTGTCGAAGCGCGGGAAACGATTGAAAATGCTTATACCACCGGACGCGGCAGTTTGCGTATCCGCGCGCGCTGGGAAGTCGAAAAATTAAAAGGCGGCACCTGGCAGATCGTGGTGCACGAAATTCCATATCAGGTGAGCAAAGCGAAATTGATCGAACAAATCGCAAGTTTGATGGAAGAAAAGAAACTTCCGTTTTTGGACGATATTCACGATGAATCGGATACGCGTGTGCGCCTGGTTTTATCGCCAAAATCGCGCAATATCGAACCCGATCAATTGATGGCGATGTTGTTCCAGCATAGCGATCTGGAAACGCGTTTTGGCATTAATATGAACGTTGTGGACAAAAATCAGATTCCGCGCGTGATGAATTTAAAAGAAATTTTGCTGGCGTTTCTGGATCATCAAAAAGAAGTTCTTATTCGCCGCAAAAAATGGCGTTTGGGACATATTGAAAATCGCCTGGAAATTCTTGCTGGTTATTTAATCGTTTATCTCAATATCGATGCGGTAATTAAGATTATTCGCAACGAGGACGAACCGAAGCCGAAATTGATGCAAAAATTCAAGTTGACCGAGGTGCAAGCCGAGGCGATTTTGAATATGCGTTTACGCAACCTGCGTAAATTGGAAGAAATGCAGATCCGCCAAGAAACCGCCGATCTGGAAAAAGAACAAGCCGCGATTAAGAAATTGCTGAAGAACGAGGATCTGCAATGGCAGGCCGTGTCCGATATTGTCAAAGATATCAAAGATAAATTCGGCGATAAGCATCCAAACGGCAAGCGCCGCACCGTGTTCGGCGATGCGCCGTCCGCCATCGTGATTCCAATCGCGCAAGTGGAAAAAGAACCAGTGACGTTCGTTTGTTCCGCCGGTGGGTGGATCCGTTGCATGAAGGGCCATGTGACCGATGCTTCGGAATTGAAATATAAAGAAGGCGATGCGGAAAAATTCGTACTGCCGGCGCAAAGCACCGATAAAGTGACTTTGTTCGCCAGCAACGGCAAATTCTATACCTTGGATGTTTCGAAACTGCCTTCGGGTCGCGGATTTGGCGAACCTGTAAGGCTGTCTATCGAAATTCCGCAAGAACATGACATTGTCAGCCTGTTTGTGCATGATCCCACACGGGAATTATTGATGATCGCCAGCGACGGACGTGGATTCATCGTTCCGGAATCCGAAGTCACCGCGCAAACCAAAAATGGCAAGCAGGTAATGAATCTGCCGGATACAGAAAAAGCGGTTGCTTGCGTTCCGGCCGTCGGCGATATGGTTGCTATCGTTGGTCAAAACCGCAAAATGCTGGTTATCGAAAAATCCGAAGTTCCGACGATGAACAAGGGCCGGGGCGTAACTCTTCAGAAATACAAAGATGGCCGCGCAACCGATGCTCTGGTATTCGATAAGAAAGCCGGCTTAACTTGGTATAAGGGTGACAAACCGGTGGTTGAAACCAATATTATGGACTGGATGGGCAAACGCGGCCATTCCGGCCGCATGGTGCCACGCGGATTCCCGCAATCCTGTAAGTTTAAGGAATAAATTATACCAATTATGGCCACAATTTGGGGTTATAATAAGATGATGGTAAGAATCTTTAGTCTTTTCTTGGTTTTACTAAGCCTTAGTGGGCCGGTATTGGCACAAACAGAAACCAAACCCCAATTTCCATTTCCAGTTGTAACCGTTCCCGCACCGGCGGCTTCCCAGCCATCGGCGCCTAAACGTATTGATCAAGTGTGGCGACTGCCTAACGGTTATGAAGAATATTATATCTTGTTGGCCCGCGCTACGGCAGATAAAAATTGGTGCGACCGTATTTCCTTGGAAGCGCAAGTCCGCAAACCCGACGCACGGCCAGGCGTTCAAGTCATAGGTTGGCGCGATATCTGTTTAATCGAAGTCGCCGGCATGACACGAAATCAAGATTTATGCCGTTTTATCCGTGGAACCACGGTTGATGCCCTGGATGGTCAGGAATTTAATCAGAATTATTGTCTGCAATATGTGGCGGCAATGGCCAACGGCAGTTACATATCGACACGTGCGAACCACTGGCTGCAAATTGATCCTAACAAGCCAAAATTTTTAAATGCCCAAGCGATTCTAAAGTATGTTGGATTTACAGAAGATGATTTGGTAAGCACGCAAAAAAAGGGCCTTTATCAGATGGTCAATAAATTCAGTTGGGATGAATTTTTATTGCAGAAAATGTTAAATCCCGAATACAAGAAAATGCTCGATCCAGAACAATTCAACCGCTTGGTCAGCCGTTCTTTGGCTTTTCCCGATTATTCCAAATCGCCACAGCCCGTTGATCGATTTTTGCGGTATACGGGAACGGCGGTAAAATTGCCGGCCGATTGTTATGAAAATCCAACCTCGGAATTTACCTGCCGCATGTTGGAATGTTTGAATGTGCGGGATATTATTACGTGCCGGGCGATTGGCAATACCCAGGAAGTATTGGCGTTAAAGGAATTATTTATCAATAAATGCACAGAAAAAATGACGGCATCGACTAATGCCTATGCGCAATGCAGTGCGCAGATCAATGCACCTTACAATAAAATTTTCAAAGGATCGCCGGAAACGTTCTTGCCGTATTTAAACCGGTAATTATGGAGCAGGAGTGGATGGGGCAGGTGCGGTTGGCTGTACAGGCTGACTTGAAATAATAGGCGCATTTACGGGTTCCGCTGTTTTTCCTTTAAATAGGGGGTCTGACGTGCCCAACGGATTATTGCGAAGCGTTTCATAAGCTTTTTGATTGGTTTCGGTAAGCAGGATAATGCTTAAACGCCGGTTTTTGGCATTCATAGGATCATTTTGAATCAAATGTTCACGGTCTGCGCGTCCCAATACGCGGGCGATACGTTCTTCGGGAACGCCAGAGGCGCGTATGACGCGCCGCGCGGCATTGGCGCGATCGGATGACAATTCCCAGTTGGTATAAGTCGCTGCTGGCGAGTATTGGCGTCCGTCCGTATGGCCGGTAATGGAAACTTTATTCGGCATTTTCAAAATAATCCCAGACACTTTTTCCAAAAGTTTCTTGGTATAGTCATACATTTGCGCGCTGCCGACCGCGAACATTTCAACTTTGTCTTGATCGATAATTTGAATGCGCAATCCTTCCGGCGTGCGGTCAATTAAAAGGTTATCGGCAAGGTTTTTCAACTCAGGATCGGAATCAATGCTTTTGCGCAATTCTTCTTCGGCGCGTTTAAATTGGGCTTCTTCTTTTTTCGCGACTAATTCTTCCAACTTTTTATCTTCGGTTGGATCTGGCGAAGACGCCGGATATTCATTATCCGGTCCATCGGTAACGTCTTGGGGCGGGGTCATTGAAGGCGATACCGACATGGTGGTGGTATCTTGTTTCATCGCGCCTTCCGGGCCAGCGGTCAGACCGCCCAAAACGCCGCCGGAACCGGAGATATTGACCTTGGTCACGGTAACCGGATTGAAATAGTTGGCGATACCCATTTTCTGTTCTTGGCTGGTTGCGTTTAACAGCCACATCAACAAAAAGAACGCCATCATCGCTGTCACGAAGTCGGCATACGCAACTTTCCACGCACCGCCATGATGGCCGTGGCCGTGACCTTTTTTGATCTTTTTGATGATCACCGGTTTTTCGTCGGATTTGCCTTTTTTATCGGCCATGTGCCCCGCCTATAGCGTTACTTTGGAACAGGCTTCTTCCACTTCGAAGAAGGATGGACGAACGGTCGAGGGCAATGATTTACGGGCCATTTCCACCGATACGGAAGGCGGATAGCCTTGCATATGGGCCAGAAGACCGGTTTTGATGCAGGAAAAATATTTCGATTCTTCGGCGAAAATCGCTTTTAGATTGTTGGCCACAGGCCCGCAAATTCCATAGGCCAAA